>JAITQI010000012.1 GCA_031289065.1 Oscillospiraceae bacterium | reverse complement strand
GACGTGGCCTCCTATGAGCCCACCGACACCGGGGAAAGCCCCCTGTCCGCCATGCGGGACTGGGTGGAGACGACCTGCCCCAAATGCGGCGGCCCCGCCGAGCGGGAGACCGACACCATGCCCCAGTGGGCCGGTTCCTCCTGGTATTTCCTGCGGTACATCGACCCCAAAAACGACAAGGCCCCCGCCGACCCCGAACGGCTCCGCCGCTATATGCCGGTGGACTGGTACAACGGCGGCATGGAGCACACCACCCTCCACCTGCTCTACTCCCGCTTCTGGCACAAATTCCTCTATGACATCGGCGTGGTGCCCGCCCCCGAGCCTTACGCCCGCCGCACCAGCCACGGCATGATCCTGGGCGAGGGCGGCGAAAAAATGTCCAAGTCCCGGGGCAATGTGGTCAACCCCAACGACATCGTGGCCCAGTACGGCGCGGACACCATGCGCCTGTGCATCATGTTCATCGGCGACTTTGAAAAGGCCGCCGCCTGGTCGGCCCAGGCCATCAAAGGCTGCCGCCGCTTTTTGGACAGGGTGTGGGCGCTGTACGGCAAAGCCGCCCCCTCGGAGGCGGTCACCCTGGACCACGAGGCCGAGCTGCACCGGGCCATCCGCAAGGTGGGGGAGGACATCGAGGCCCTCAAGTTCAACACCGCCATCGCCGCTCTCATGGCGCTGGCCAATCGTTTCCATGAGAACGGACTGACCCACGGCGACCTCAAGCTGTTCCTGACCCTGCTGTGCCCCTTCACGCCGCACATTTGCGAGGAGCTGTGGCATATGCTGAGTGGCGGGGGCTTCGCCGTGGCCCGCCCCTGGCCGGTGTACGACCCCGCCAAGACGGTGGACGCCCAGGTGGAGATCGCCGTCCAGGTGCAGGGCAAGTTGCGCGCCACCGTGGTGGTCCCGGCCGACGCGGACGAGCAGGCCGTTCTGGCCGCCGCCCAGGCCGAGGAGCGCATAAAAAAGCTCCTGGAAGGCCAGCGGGTGGTCAAACATATTTTTGTGCCCGGCCGTCTGATCAACCTCATTGTCAAGCCCCTGTAGCGGTTTGGCCGCCGCGCCCGCGCCGGGCCGCCAAAGATTTTTCGCCTTGCGGGCGTTTTTAACTTGACATCGGCCGCCCCGGAAAATATAATAGGAAGAGAATGCTCTTTAGGGCTCAACGTTTGAATAGGACGTGCCCCCACCAAAAGCCGGTCGTGATTCGGCGGTTTCGGTTTGGTCAAGCTGCGGAGGGAGGGAAAACGATGTCGGAAATCAAAATCAAAGACAACGAGTCTCTGGATAGCGCCCTCAAGCGGTTCAAACGCAGTTGCGCCAAATCTGGTGTACTTTCCGAGCTCCGCAAGCGGGAGCATTATGAAAGTCCCAGCGTGAAGCGCCGCAAGAAATCCGAGGCGGCCCGCGCCAAGAAAAAGTTCAAATAACAAAAATGGCGGAGCGAACAACGTTCGCTCCGCCATTTGTATGTGTATCCAAAACTCAATATTGGAAGCCCCAGTACAGGGTCGTGTCCGTCTTCTTCCCGCAGCACACGCAGGTATCCCCCACGTGCTCCGGGGCGAAGGGAACGCAGCGGGATTTCATGCCGGTGACCTCCCGGACCTTCTCCTCGCAGGCGGCGTCGCCGCACCACATGGTCTTGATAAAGCCGCCCTCGGGGGCCAGCGCCTTCATCTCGTCCAGCGTGGACGCCGTCCCCGTCCGGGCGGCCAGGTTGGCCCGGGCGGCCCGCAGCAGGGAGGCCTGAATCTCCTCCAACAGGGCCTTGGCCGCTTCGGGCAGCCCGGCCAGCGGGGCGGGGCGCTTCTCTCCGGTGTCCCGCCGGGCCAGGACGCATTGCCCCTGCTCGATGTCCCGGGGCCCCAGCTCGATCCGCAGGGGGATGCCCTTCATCTCATATTCGGCGAACTTCCAGCCGGGGCTCTGGTCGCTCTCGTCGAGCTTGACCCGCAACCCGGCCGCCCGCAGGGTGCCCGCCAGGGCGCGGGCCGCGTCCAGAACCCCCGGCTTATGGGCCGCGATGGGGATGACCACCGCCTGGATGGGCGCGACCCGGGGCGGGATGACCAGCCCGCTGTCGTCGCCGTGGGTCATGATGAGCCCTCCGATGATCCGGGTGCTCATACCCCAGGAGGTCTGGAACGGATACCGCAGGGCGTTGCTCTTGTCGGTAAACTGAATGCCGAAGGCCCGGGCGAAGCCGTCCCCAAAATAGTGGGAGGTGCCCGATTGCAGGGCCTTGCCGTCGTGCATCATGCACTCGATGGTGTAGGTGTGTTCCGCCCCGGCGAACTTTTCGCTGTCGGTCTTGCGGCCCTTGATGAGACCCAGGGCCAGGTCGTTTTCGGCGAAGTCGGCGTAGGTCTCCAGCATCCGCCGGGTCTCGGCCTCGGCCTCTTCGGCGGTGGCGTGGATGGTGTGCCCCTCCTGCCACCAGAACTCCCGGCTGCGCAGGAAGGGCCGGGTGGTCTTCTCCCAGCGCACCACGCTGCACCATTGGTTGTACAGCTTGGGCAGATCGCGCCAGGACTGGATGATATGGGCGTAATGCTCGCAGAACAGCGTCTCCGACGTGGGGCGCACACACAGCCGCTCGGTCAGCTTCTCGGTGCCCCCATGGGTCACCCAGGCCACCTCGGGGGCGAAGCCCGCCACGTGATCCTTCTCCTTTTGCAGCAGGGATTCGGGGATGAACAGCGGCATGGCCACGTTCTCATGGCCGGTGGCCTTGAACATGCCGTCCAAAATGTCCCGGATGTTCTCCCAAAGGGCTTGGGCGTAGGGCCGCAGGATGACACACCCTTTTACGCTGGAATAATCGACCAATTCGGCTTTTTTGACCACGTCGGTGTACCATTGGGCAAAGTCCACGTCCCGGGCGGTGATCTGCTCCACCTTTTTCTCGGCAGCCACTGTGGCATTCTCCTCTCTCCTGGTCGGCGCGTCCCGGGTCCCCCCGGGAGGTCGCCGTATTGTGCATATGTCTCATATTTTACTCTCCCCGCCTTCACCTGTCAAGGCGGCCGTTTTCTTGGGCTTGACAGGTGAAGGCGGGACGAGTAAAATAAAAGAAGTATGCGGATGCTATGCCACGTTACCGCGGCAAAGGAGGAAACCGCCCCCATGCCCGAAAAACTGACCCTGATGCGCGGTATGCACGACGTGCTGCCCGAAGAGACGCCGGCCTGGCGATGGCTGGAGGGCGTCCTGCGGGGGGTGGCCGAGCGGTTTTCCTATGAGGAAATCCGGTTTCCCACGCTGGAGTACACCGAGCTGTTCCAGCGGGGCGTGGGCGGCTCCACCGACGTGGTGCAAAAAGAGATGTACACCTTCACCGACCGGGACGGTAGCTCTGTCACCCTGCGCCCCGAGGGAACGGCGTCGGTGGTGCGGGCCTTCGTGGAACACGCCCTGCACGCCGGGCCCCTGCCCCTGAAGGTCTACTATATCGCCCCCAACTTCCGCCACGAAAAGCCCCAGGCCGGGCGTCTCCGGGAGCACCACCAGTTCGGCGTGGAGTGCTTCGGGCCGTCCGCCCCGGCGGCCGACGCCGAGGTCGTCGCCCTGGCCCATACCTTCCTGACCGCCTTGGGCCTGAAAGACATCGTCCTCCATGTGAATTCCATCGGCTGCCCGGCTTGCCGCCCCGCCTATCACACGGCGCTGCGAGCCTATTTTGAGGCCCGGGCGGACACCCTGTGCCCCACCTGCCGGGAGCGGCTGTCCCGCAACCCTCTGCGCATTTTGGACTGCAAAAACCCCGACTGCCGGGCCCTGGCCGGGAACGCGCCGGTCATCACCGACCACCTGTGCCCTGACTGCCGGGCCCACCATCAGGGGTTGGCCGACCATTTGGCCGCCATGGACATCCCCTTTGTCCCCGACCCTATGCTGGTGCGCGGCCTGGATTATTACACCCGCACTGTCTTTGAGTTCACCACCGACTGCATCGGCGCCCAGAGCACCCTCTGCGGCGGCGGCCGGTACGACGGGTTGGTGTCCACCCTGGGCGGTCCGCCCACCCCCGCCATGGGCTTCGGCTCCGGGCTGGAGCGGTTGCTGCTGGCCCTGGAAGCCCAAGGCGTGAAGCCGGAGCGGCCGACCCCCTGCCAGCTGTACATCGCCGCCATGGGAGAGGCCGCCGCCCGCCTGACCACCGCCCTGACCGCCGCCCTGCGCGGGAGCGGCGTAAAGGCCGAGCGCGACCTCATGGGCCGCTCCCTCAAGGCCCAGATGAAGCAGGCCAACCGGTTGGGCGCCGCCTATGTGCTGGTGCTGGGGGCGGACGAGCTGGCCGCCGGGCGGGGCGTTCTCAAACGCATGGACGGCGGCGGGGCGGACCTGCCCTGCGAGCTGTCCCTCCGGGGTCTGCTGACGGCGCTGGATTTGATTGTCGGACAGGCCGACGGCCACGATTTGAAGGAGGAACTCCAATGAAAACATCTATGCGCACAGACTATTGCGGCGCACTGCGCCCGGCGGACACCGGGCGGACGGTCAGCGTCTGCGGCTGGGTGCAGGGCCGCCGGGACTTGGGCGGATTGCTGTTTGTGGATCTGCGCGACCGCACCGGTCTGGTGCAGTGCGTCTTCAACGCGGCGGGGGACGCCGCGGTGTTCCGCCAGGCCGAGGCCCTGCGCAACGAATATGTGGTCTGCGTGACCGGAACCCTGTCCCACCGGGACCCGGAGACGGTCAACCCCCAGTTGCCCACCGGCCAGGTGGAGGTGCGGGCCGCGTCGGTGCGGGTGTTCGCCGCCGCCAAAACGCCCCCCTTTGAAATCGAGGACGAAACCGACGTCAACGAGGCCCTGCGCCTCAAACACCGCTATCTCGACCTGCGCCGCCCCGCCCTCCAGCGCAACCTGATCCTGCGCCACAAGGCCGCCCAGGTCACCCGCCGTTTCTTTGACCAAGAGGGGTTTTTGGAGATCGAAACCCCCCTGCTGACCAAATCCACCCCCGAGGGGGCGCGGGACTATCTGGTGCCCTCCCGCGTCCATCCCGGCGCGTTTTACGCCCTGCCCCAGTCCCCCCAGCAGTACAAACAGCTGCTCATGCTGGCCGGGTGCGACCGTTACGTCCAGCTGGCCCGCTGTTTCCGGGACGAGGATTTGCGCGCCGACCGCCAGCCCGACTTCACCCAGATTGACATGGAAATGTCCTTCGTGGACATCGACGACATCTTCGACGTGAACGAGCGGTACATCGTCGCCCTCTTCAAGGAACTCCTCGGGGTGGACATTCCCCGGCCCTTCCTGCGCCTTCCGTACCGGGAGGCCATGCGCCGCTTCGGGTCGGACAAGCCGGACCTGCGTTTCGGCCACGAGCTGCGGGACATCACAGACATCGTAAAGGGAAGCTCCTACAAGGTGTTCTCCGGCGCGGCGGCCACCGGCGGGGTGCATTTGCTCAACATGAACGGCTACGCCGACAAATTCCCCCGCCGGGACATCGACGGCCTCACCGATTGGATCAAAAACTACCGGGTGGGCGGCCTGGCCTGGATTCGCCTGATCGGCGGCGAGCGGGTCACCTCCTTCGGCAAGTTCATGACCGAAGACGAAATGGCCGCGATTCTCAAACGGGCCGACGCCCAAGACGGCGACGTCCTCTTCATCGTGGGCGACGCCAAGGAGGACAGAGCCTTGCAAGCCCTGGGCGCGTTGCGCCTGGAGTGCGCCCGCCGCCTGAACCTCATCCGCCGGGACGACTTCAAGTTCCTCTGGGTCACCGAGTTCCCCCTGTTCGAGTACAGCGAGGAGGAAAAGCGCTTTACCTCCAGCCACCACCCCTTCACCGCCCCCATGGACGAGGACCTGCCCCTTCTCGACGAGGGCCGGTTGGGCGAGGTGCGCTCCAAGGCCTACGACATGGTGCTCTCCGGCACCGAGCTCTCCTCCGGTTCCATCCGCATCTTCGACAGCGCCACACAGGCCAAAATGTTCTCCCTGCTGGGCTTTTCCGACGAACAGATCGAGGCCCGCTTCGGGCATTTGATCAGCGCCTTCCAATACGGCGTCCCGCCCCACGGCGGCATGGCCTTCGGCTTTGACCGCATCGTCATGCTGATGGTCGGGGCCGACTCCATCCGGGACGTCATCGCCTTCCCCAAGGTGCAAACCGCCGCCGAGCTGATGATGGAAAGCCCGGCTTCCGTGGACACAAAACAGTTGCAAGACCTGCACATCAAGTTGGACGTCAGAGAGCAGAAGGCGGAGGTCAAAGGGTAAGCCCAAACCGCGGCCAAACCCCTCTTTCGCGAAGGGGAAGAGGGATGTTCCCCTTCGCGAAAGGATAAAGGTTCATCCCGTAAAACAAAAAGGTGTCCGCGCTCATGAGCGCGGACACCTTTTTGTTTTAC
>JAITQI010000136.1 GCA_031289065.1 Oscillospiraceae bacterium | reverse complement strand
GTTCTTTCCCGTGGAACATTGTCTGTTTCCCTGTCCCCTGTCAGCCCCCGAAGTATTCTTTGGCCACCGGCGGGGCGTCGGGAATGGGGTCGAAGCGGCCGTCGGTGTACAGCAAGCCGCAGGTGTTCTCGTCCTTGTAGGCCACCATGGCGTCGGCGCGGGGCAGTTCGTATATCGCGCCGTAGGGGGCGTCCAACAGGATTTGGCCGCCCGGCCCGGCAATGGCCGTCAGTTCCTGCCCCGTGAGCTCCTGGGTTTCCATGCACAGCACGAAGCTGCCCCAGACCTCCATGTTGTCGTACAGGCCCATGGGAATGAGAACGCCGCCTTGGCCGTCCAGCAGCTCGCAGCCCTCCTCGGTGTGGCGGACGGGGCCGTCCATCCACTCGTAGCTCTCCTCCGCCACCAGCTGATCCGAAACCTCCGCGCCCTCCTCGTCGATCACGAGTTCATGCCGGTCAAAGTTCTCGTCCTGATAGGTCAGGCAGAGCAGGCCGTCCTCAAACAGCGCCCCCACCACGTCGGTGGGCTTCAGGCGCTCGGGCAGGGGCAGTGTCAGCGTCCCGTCGAGGGACAGCACCTTGACCTGCCCGTTCAACAGGACGCTTAGATAGGCGCCGCCAGCGTAATAATTGTAGGAGACCTCGTCTTCGCACAGCAAATGCCCCGTCAGGTCAAAGGCCCGGACGGTGCGGGAATAGTCGGCCCAGTCGCCGGTTTGCAGGCGGTCAGTCCAATCGCTGGTGAGGACGACCATGTCCCCATACAGGCAGACCAGTGTGTCCGCCCCGTAATCCGTGGCGTACAGCCGCCCCGTTGACCCTTCGTAGAGGAATTTGTCCCCCCAGAAGATCAGGCCGTCGTCGCTCCAATAAAAGTCCACCTCGGTGGCGCCGCAGGCGAACAGCTCCCGGCCGGTGTAATCCAAAAACCAGCTCTCGCCGTCCTTCGCGGCCCAGAGGCAGTCGTCAAACAGCCTCATATTGTCGTAGACGCAGTCCAGCACCTCCCGCCCGGTGCGCAAATCCAGCAGGCCATACAGCCCGTACCCCTCGTAGCCGGACACGTCCCGCATGACCTGGGCGTACCCGCCCTTGCTGGGGAACTCGGCGGAGTCCCCCGCGCCGAAGGGGAGATAAACGAACTCGGTCGCCATGGTGCCATCCAGCCGCAGGAAGGCGACCCGCCCCGCCTGGTCGTACAGCGCGACGGCCACCGGCGTGCTCTGCGCGTAGTCATCGCTGTATTCCCGGACGACGTCGTAGTTGGCCACGCCGTCGGGCAGCAGCAGGGGCTGGCCCTGGCTGTCCAGGAAGGTAACCGAGCCGGTCAGACAGGTTCTGTACAGCACCGCGACGTTGATCAGGGGCAGGATGTCCATCGCCGGGCGGTAGACCGGCGGCGGGGCCGCCTCCAGCTCGACAATCCGCAGGGCTCTGAACTCCGAAGACACCTCCCCCGACGGCGGGGCGAACGCCCCGGCCGGCCTCTCGGTTTGTATCGGCGGGGCGGCGCTGGGCGGCGCGGCGGGGGGGGACGGCTCCCCTGTCGGCCCGGGGTTTGATTCCCCGCAGCCGGACAGCAAAAGAAGCGCCGCCAAGGCGGTCAGCAAAAGTCGTTTCATCTCCATCACACTCCGCTGACAGTATATCAGATTTCGCCGGGTTTTGACATGTCAAAACAGTTACAAATCGAACGACGATCCCGGCATGGGCCGTAACACGGGCGGACGGCGGAAGGAGAAGCCGTTGCCCCGTTCCCGTGGGGCGCCGATGGTTCAAACGGGCAAAAAGCCTATTGACAAGCAAACCCGGGAGAGATATAATACGACCTGAGTTAGTTTCTTCTAACTCGGGTCGGCGTTGGTGGCGGAACAAAACCGGGCTGTTGCGAGCTCAAGGGTTAGTTTTAGCTAACCAACTGACCATCACAATACCAAGGGAGGATCAAGGACTATGCGCAAACGACTCTCGCTCGCCTTGGCGGCGCTGCTGCTTGTCGGACTGCTTCCGACGATGGCCCTCGCCGCCGACACCTACATCGACGTCCCCGCCTCGCACTGGGCGCACACCGCGGTCGCCGAATGGAGCACTGAGGAGAAGGGCATTCTGCTGGGGTACGGCAACGGCAAATTCGGCCCCTCCGACCCCATTACCCAGGGCGACCTCAACCGCATCCTGTCCCGCCTGCTCGGAACGGCCGAATTGGGGGGCCCGGCGACGCCCCTGACCCGGGAGGACGCCTTCGCCGCCTTCGCGAAAGCCTTTGGCTACGCGCCGGTGAGCGGCGCGACGTCCTTTGCCGACGACGGGCAAATCGGCGCGGCGGCCAAGCCCTACATCAACGCCCTGCAAAGAGCGGGCGTGATTCTGGGCAAAGGAGGCGGTCTTCTCGATCCCAAAGGCGTCCTCACCCGTGCCGAAATCCTGCAGGTCATCTACAACGCGGTGTCACGCGTCGGCGGTATCGGCGACGGCACAGCCGCCCCCGCCGTGAGCTACGTCGGGCAGTCCGAGGTGGCGGGCACCAACTTCGTGTTGCTGTCGGTCACCGGCGGCGGCGCGACTTACGCCGTAAACGGCGCGGCGGTCAAGGCGTCCAACGTGCTGGCCAACGGCAGCCTGGTCAAAATCGAACTGCCCCCGGGCGCGAAAACCGCGACGGTGACCGCGGCCCGAAACGGCGTCGAGCTACTGCGCAAGGAGGTCGCCTTCGCCGCCGCCGGGGCGGCCGCGCCCAAGCGCGTCTTCGGCACCGTGCCGATGAGCTTCAGCGCCTTCTTCCACGACATCACCGGGTCGATCACCACGGTGACGCCGACGGTGACCGCCTTCGCGACCGGCGGCACGGTGGCCGCGCCGGCGCTGTTCATTACCCAGGGCAACCGCGCGGGAGACCTCACCTACGCCCAGGGCGACGCCCTGCCCAAGGTGGACGCGGTGTCCAGCGCCACATACGGCGACGACGTTCACTACGTGCCCAACGGCAACCTGACCCTCACGGGGGCCGACCGCAAACAGCATAGCCCGGACAACAGCATCGCGGGCATCACCAAGGCGGAGGTCGGCGTGGTGTTTGACCTCTACGCCAACGCCAAGCTGCTGGCCGACGCCAACAGGGGAACGGCGCAGTCGGCCCATGTCTTGGCGCAATATGCCGCGCTGACGGTGGTCGCCAAGCAGCTGGCCAACGGCTCCTACGTGGATCAGAGCGGCGCGGCGACCGCCGCCCCGGCGGTCTACAAGCCCAAGTATCTGCTGGCGGACGGCAACTGGGGCAAGCGGGCGACGGCGGCGGTCAACCAAAACGCGGTCAAGGCGCTGCCGGGGGACGGGATGGAGATGGAACCCGTCACATACGGCGGCACCTGGGCGGACAAGATGACCGGCGTCTCCTTCGGGACGCTTCAGGACGAATACGGTGGCACCGACGCGGCCCTGTACTTCGACAACTACGCGGAGTATATTTACGGCGGCTATATCGAGGACAGCGCGGGGCACAGGGAACCCCTGGTCTTCCTGCAAAACCTGTTCACCCATCGGATGCACACGGATTTTGACATCGCGGTGTCCCCCTCCCGGTTCGCCCGGTTCAAAAACCTGACGCCCAGCGGCGCATACACGGTGCATGTCTATGCCTGGGGCTTCGAGGACGTGGACACCACGTTCACGGTGAAGGATTACATCAACGGCGGCGCGGCCCTCAGCGCGGCGACGGTCACGGCGCTCGAGGGCGGCCCGGCGCAAACGCTGACCATCTCGGGGCTTGACAGCTTCGCCTCTTACCAGACGGCGGGGTTCGCCCTGCTCAAGGGCAGTCTCCCGGTGGACGCGGGGCAATACGCGGTCGCGGCGGAGGGCGGCGTCCTCAAGTTGACCCTCAAAACGGCGCTGTTCACCGGCGCGTTCCAAGGCGCGTACACCGTACGCCTCACGGCGGACGCGGACACCGTCGCCTCCAAGACCCTCGCTTTGTCCCTGGTGAAGCGCATTGCGCGGCCCAAGCTGACCGCCGACCCGGCGGGGGACGGTTCCGACGCGACGGCGGACAGCCCGCTTTCGGTGACCGCCTCGGGCCAGCTGTACTTCACCAACGCGGAATTCGCCCGCGCCCTGGTCACGTCGGGCCGCTCGGTTGCTAACGTTGCGGAACAAGGGACGACGGCGGCGACGGCGGGGGCCTTCGTTAAGGAGACGGCCGACGGCGTGTACAAGGACGCCTACTACATCGACCTCTCCAAACTCACGGCGGGCAAGACCTACGTCGTCACCGCGCTGGCCACGGGGTTTGAAACCCAGACATACACCATCAAGGTGGGCTGATAATTCGGTAAATAAAAAAGCGGATGAGCCGGGCACCCCGGCTCATCCGCTTTTTTTGTTTAGGCCGTCGGCGGGCATCAGTCCCAATCCTCCGCGCTCAGTTTCTTTTGCAGGGCCTTCAGCCCCTCGCGGCGGGCGGGATAATCGGGCAGGACGTCCGCCACAAGTTTCCAAAAACGCGGCGAGTGGTTCATCTCCCGGAGGTGCGCCAGTTCGTGGATCACCACGTAGTCGATCAGCGCCTCCTCGGCCATCATCAGCCGCCAGGAGAAGTTCAGGCTCTTCCGGGCCGAACAGCTGCCCCAGCGGGTTTTCGCGCCGTTGATTTTCACCCCGGCGGGCATGACGCCCATCCCCTCGGCGAAGGCCAGCGCCTTCTCGGTCAGCGTCCGCCGGGCGAGCAGGCGGTAAATCCGGACGCAGGAAGCCTTGATGTCCTCCGGGGACTGGGCGGGGGGCATCCAGAAGCTGTCCCCGTCGAACCCCGTCCGGCGGCCCGGCTTGGCCGTGATGGGGTACAGCGTCCCGCGATAGGGGATCCTGTCCCCGTAAGCCAAAGTGAAACCCGCCCGCTGTTCGGCCAGGACGGCGGACTCGGCCAGACGGCGGGCAATCCAGTCCTCTTTGACGGACAGAAAGCGGTCGATCTCCCGACGGGGCATCCTCATCGGGGCGCGCACCTCCACCCCGCCGTCCCGGATGTAGAGAGCGCAGGTTTTGCGCGGCTGGCGGGTGATTGTGAGAGGGTACGCCATGGATAGGCACCGCCTTTCAGAGGACAGAACGGGGGGATGGGAGACGGGGACGGGGCTTGTTGGGGTTTTTTCTGTTGGCTTTCGGAATGCGACAGGTTCCGCTTGCATAATTGGAATATAATCCCAATTATGCAAACAACGGGAGAGGGAGGCCGCCTCCACATGAGAGAGAGCAGACTGCACCACTGGGTGGGACAAGCCGGAATCCAAGCCGCCGGGGGGGTGGGCAAGGTCGCCGAGAAGCCGTGGCTTCGCCGGGCGGCCCATTTGACATTGCGGTTCGCCATGGGGCTGCTGCTGTCCCAGGCGGTGATCCTGGGGGGATGCGCCCCCTTCGGCGTGGCCTTCATCGCGGCGGCGGGGACAGGGGTGCCCGGCTTTTTGGGGCTTTTGGGAGCGCTGGGGGGCTACATGTTCCTGTGGGATCTGTCCGGCGGGCTGAAATACATCGCCGTCTGCATCCTGGTTTTCGCGGCGGGTCTCGTGTTCCGGGATATCCGCGCCGCCCGGCGGACGCTGTTCATGCCCCTGATGGCGCTCACCGCGTCCGGGTTTGTGGGGATCGTCTTTTTGGCCGCCGATGGTTTCGCCCTCATGCCCTCCCTGCTGTTCGCCGGGGAGTTGGTTTTGACCGGCGGGTCGGCCTACTTTTTCCGCATCGCCCTGGGCCGGGCCGACGCGCCCGAGGCGTCCCCCGTCTCGCCCCCCTTGGCCATGCGACGGCTGATCAGCCTGCTTTTGCTATTGTCCTGCCTGCTGTTGGCCCTGTCTCCGGTGACACTGTTCGGGGCTTTGTCTCCGGCCCGGGTGGCCACGCTGCTACTGGTGCTTCTGCTGGCCCACAGGGACGGGGTGGGGGCGGGC
Organism: Oscillospiraceae bacterium; assembly: GCA_031289065.1. Taxonomy (GTDB): domain Bacteria; phylum Bacillota; class Clostridia; order Oscillospirales; family UBA929; genus JAIRTA01. The sequence goes on along the minus strand of JAITQI010000136.1, from coordinate 1,531 downwards.
AGCGCCGCCGGCTTGGCCACAGGCGCGGCTCTCGATATGGCCTCGGGGACGCCGTTTTTCAGCATGGCCTACGGGCTGGCCGGGCTGATCGGGGGCGCCTTCCAGCAGACCGGCAAGCTGGCCTGCGCCTGCGCGGGGGTGCTGGTGACCGCCGTGGCGGCGCTGTGGACCCCGGAGGGGGTGCCCCGGCTGTTCGTCATGTTGGAGGCGTTTTTGGCCTCGGTGGTCTTCTTGCTCCTGCCGGAAAACACCCTCATTGCCTTCACCGCCCTCCCGGCCCGGCGGGCGGCGGAGGAGATGGAGCAGGGCCGTCTGCGGGATCAGGTGCGATACCGTCTGAGCGGCTCGGCGGCGGCCTTCCGGGCGCTGTACGAGTCGCTGGCCGGGGCGTTTTCCGAGCCGCCCGTCCGCCCGGAGGAGGACACGGCGGTGATCTTTGACAGGACGGCCGACCGGGTGTGCAAACGGTGCGCCCTGTTGGGCCTGTGCTGGAACAGGGAGTCCGGCGCCACCTTCCAGGCTCTGGCCGAGGCCGCCGAGGCGCTGCGGCGGCGGGGAACGCTGGAGGCCACCGATTTCCCCGCCTACTTTTCCGCCCGCTGTCTGAATTTCCAACGGTTTGTAGGGGCGTGCAACGAGGAAACCGCCGCCCTGATGTACCGGCGGCAGTTCAGAACACGCTTGCACCAGAGCCGTTTGCAGGTCTGCCGCCAGTACGCCGAGCTGTCCCGGGTGCTGGAGGGGCTGGCCGAGGAGGCGGGGCGGCCCCCCTCCTTTGACTGGGAGGCCGAAGCCCGGGTCAGCCGATACCTGCGGGGGATGGGCTTGAACGGCCGGGTAGCGGTGTCGGAGGACAGCGCCCGGCGGCTGCGGGTGGACATCCAGGGCCGGGGCCTGTCCCGTCTGACCGGACGGGGGGGCCGAACGGCCCGGGATCTGTCCACCCTGCTGGGGGTGCGGTTGGGGCAGCCCGATCAGGCGGCGGACGCGGCGGGAGAGCGGCTGATTTTTCGGGAAGCAGACCCCCTCACGGCCCATTTGGGGTTGGCCTCGGTGAAAAAACAGGGACAGCCGGTCAGCGGGGACACCGGCTCCTATTTCCGCGCCGCGGACGGGCGGCTGGCCGTCCTGCTGTCGGACGGCATGGGTAGCGGGCGGGAGGCCTCGCTGGCGTCGAGCGCGGCGGCGGGGCTGTTGGAGCGGTTCCTCCGGGCCGGGATCCAGCCGGAGAGCGCTTTGGCCACCCTCAACGCGGCCCTGGCCCTCAAAGGGGAGGAGACGCCGGGCTTTGTCACGGTGGACCTGCTTCTCATCGACCTGACCGGGGGGGAGGCGGTGTTTTACAAATACGGCGCCGCGCCCACCTACGTCAAGCGGGGCCGCAAGGTCACCCGGATTACCGGGGGAACGCTGCCCGCCGGGCTGGCCGACACGGGGCCGAAAGCGCTCCTCGACGTCGCCCGGATGCGCCTGGGCCACGGGGAGATCGTACTGCTGGTGAGCGACGGGGTGGCCGACGCCGTGGCCGACG
>JAITQI010000135.1 GCA_031289065.1 Oscillospiraceae bacterium | reverse complement strand
GTTGGCAAAAATGAAGGTGGACTTGTGGGCGGGCAGGTCGGCGCAGTATCCGCCCCCCGCCTTGCCCGGGCGGGCCAGCACGTCGAACAGCTCGTTGTCCAGCATAAAATCGATGAATTCCGCCGTCTCGGCGGACATTTCGTGGTACATGGCCTTGCCGTGGGCGAAAATCTCCTCCGGCGTGCCCACAGGCTTGGCGTTACCGTCGGGGAACAGCAGCGGGTCGTCGTACACGGTCAGACTGTCCACACCGATGCGCTTGGCCTGGGCCTCCTTGAGCCGCGCCGCCAGCGGGACGACGTGCGCCTTGACGTTGGCCCGGAACGCGGCCACGTCCTCCTGGGTGTAACAGTTGCGCCCCATGCGGCAGTACCCCAGCTCCACGAAGGAGGGGAACCCCAGCTTCCGGGCGATTTGGGTGCGCAGCTTGACCAGTTCGTCGTACAGCCTGTCAAACTCGTCCCCGTTGTCCTTGTAAAACCCGGCCTTGGCCATAAAGGAGGCCCGGCGCACCGCCCGATCGGAGGACTCCTCGTAAGGCTCCAATTGGGACAGGTTGAGGATTTTGCCGTCAAATTCGATTTTGGCCGAGGCACGCAGCTTGACATAGGCGGTGACCAGCCGGTTCTCCTCCTGCAAATCGGGCAGGATCTCTGGCTTGAAAATTTTCAGCTGCAACTCGATGTTGGTAAACAGCAGCGACCCCAGCGCCGCCTCCAGCGCCCCCCGGTGCCGGGAATCCGCCAGCGCCCGGTACAGCGCCTGCTTCTGCTCCTCAAAACGCGGCATGACTTCGTCGTAGTAGTCTTGTTCGGCGGCGTAGAAGGCGTCCTCGGTGTTGCCGGTGAAGTGAATATAGGCCAGAGCGATGCGGGTGGTGATCTCGTCATACAGCGTCTCATAGGCGTAGAAGGCGTCCAACGCCTCTTCCGCCGCGGTCGCCTCCCGGATCCGCCGGGTAAGGGCTTCCATCCGCGGCCCGGTCTCCTCCGGCGTCACCCGGGTATAGGGCATGTCCGAGAATTTCATAGGGTTTCCTCCTTTTTAGATGCCGGATGGCAGAGGACAGAAACAGGGGACGGGCGGGTTTATCGCCCGGTCTTTTTGCCCCCGAAGCCGACCCCCGACAGCAGGTTGCTCTCATAGGTGAAGGACAACGCCTCCTGTTCCCGTTTGCGCTGGAACGCCAGAGACAGCAGTTCGTCCAGCAGGGCGGAAAAGTTCAGCCCGGTGGGCTCCCACAGGTAGTAGGCCAGCGACCCCGGAATGGCGTTGATTTCGTTGACGTAAATGTTGCCGGTGTCGTCGTCCAGCAGGAAGTCCACCCGGGCCACGCCCCGGCAGCCCAGCAGCTGGAAGGTTTTGACCGCCAGCGTGGTGATAATTTGGCTCTCTTCGTCGGTCAGCTCCGCCGGGATGCGGCGGCGTGCGCCCCCCATGCCCCCCTGTTTGCCGGAGGACAGGTATTTGTCCCGGTAGCTCAAAATCTCATCCCCGCTGACCGGCTCCTCGCACACCGAAGGCCTGGCGGCCCGGGCGTCGCCCAGCACGGAGCAGTTGATCTCCCTCAGGTTGACAATGGCCGGTTCCACCAGCGCCCGGGCGGAGAACTTAAAGCTCAAATCCAGCGCCCGGTGCAGAGCTTCCCGGGTCGGGGCCCGGGAGATGCCGATGCTCGACCCCAGGTTGACCGGCTTGACCATCACCGGATAGACGAATTCGGCCTCGATCTGCCGGGTCTCCTCCTCGGGGCGCTCGGCCCAGTCGGCGGCGCTGATGGCCAGGGCGGGCAGCACCGGGATGTTGGCGTTTTGCAGCAGCGTCTTGGAGGCCGCCTTGTCCATGCACAGCGCGGCGCCCGGCACGTCCGGCCCGGCGTAGGGCAGGCCCAGGGTGTCCAGGTACCCCTGGAAGACGCCGTCCTCCACGTTGGTGCCGTGCACCGCCGGCAGGGCCACGTCCAGATACCCGATCACGTTGTTGCCCACCCGCCGCGCCGGATGCCGCACCATCGCGGTTCGCCCGTCAGCCGGAGCCAAGACCAGCTGCGTCCCGGAGGACAGCAGCAGCGGAATGTCCTTATAGGCCTCGATATCCGCGAAGCGCGGGCCGGTGTAAAGAAGCCCCTGCTTGGTGATGTAAATCGGCACCGGGTCGTACTTCTCCCTGTCCAGCGCCGCAAACGCCTGCAGCCCGGTAATGACAGACACCTCATGCTCCACGCTCTTCCCGCCGAAAAATACGCCCACTTGAATTTTCATAACAGCCTCCACCAGTCAATAGTTATCCGGCAAATCGTTCTCCAACAGCACATACTTTTCCCGGCCCGCCGACGGCCAGGCTTGCGCGGCGACCATGGCCTCCCCCAGCGTATCGGCCACAAGCAGCCTCTCCTCGGGGAACCCGGCCGCTTTCAAACCCCGGGCGATGGCCTCGGTCTGCCGACGCCCCACCAGCGCCACAAAGTCGCACACGGCGGACGCCTGCCAGCCCAGCGTTTCGTGGCACTCGTCCTGACGTTCGCCCAGCTCCACAAAGCCGGGGGTCACCAGGATTTTCACCCCGTCAAACCCATCCAACGTCTCCAGGGCGGCCCGGGCCCCCTCCGGATTGGCGTTGAAGGCGTCGTCGATGATGGACAGGCCCGCCCCCCGGGGCAGCAGCCGCAACCGATGGGCCACCGGCTCCAACGCCCGCACGGCGGCCGCCAGCCGAGGCGGGGGCACGCCGAAATGGTGCGCCACCGCGAGGGCGGCCAGGATGTTCTCCGCGTTGTGCCGCCCGATGAGGGCGGTGGAAAACCGGCGAAGCTCCCCGTCCGGGAAGGCCACCGAAAAGGACAGCCCCTCGGGCCCGGCCTTCAGGTCAAAGCCCCGGTAATCCCAGTCCGCCGCCCTCTCTGCCCCGTCCTCCGCCAGCCCGAAACGCACCCGGCGGCAGTCCACCCGCCGGTCTCGGATCAGCTCGCAGTTCATGTTCAGAAAGGCGACGCCGTCATGGGGCAGGGCGTCGATCAGCTCAAATTTGGTGTCGGCGATGCGCTCCTGTGTGCCGAATGTCTCCAGGTGCTGGGGCCCGATGGTGGTAATCAAACCGTGGCGGGGATGCACAATCCCACACAGTTCCTTGATGTCCCCCACATGCCGCGCCCCCATCTCGCACACGAAGAACTCATGGGTGGGCCGCAGTTCCCCCCGGATGGTCTTCACCACCCCCATGGGGGTGTTGTAGCTGCCCGGGGTGATCAGCGTGTTGTACGACTCGGACAGCAACCGATGCAAAAAATGCTTGACGCTGGTCTTGCCGTAGCTGCCGGTTAGGCCGATCACCGTGAGCTTCGGGCAGTCCGCCAGACGCCGCTTGGCGTCCCGGATGTACCGCCACTCGATCAGCTTCTGCACGGGGATGTTGACCGCGTTGGCCGCCAGCACGAACAGCGGGGCCAGAAAATACCCGGCGCCCAAAAGAACCGCCAGAAAGCGCGTGGGGAGCCCCCACAGGAAGGAGAATCCCCAAGCCGCCGCCCCCGCCAGCACCCCCAGCGTGACCAACAGCCGCGCCACCCGGCTGGTATATTTGAGCGGCTTTTTGGCCCCCCGGGGCGGCCGAGCCGCCACGGCGGATAGGACGTAAAACCCGATGGAGGCCAGGAGCAGCCAGACCGGCCAGTCCTCTCCCCACAGGCTCAAAAGCACCGGGAGCAGCGCCCAGATCATCCGCTGGTAGACCTCGCCCCCGTGCTGCCGCAACCAGCGCAAGAAGCCGGGCGTCTGATAGGCGCTCAGTTGAAACATGTGTACAAAGCGCAGCGACGTGACACCCAGACTCAGCCACCACACCGCCAGCAGGGCGGGTCGCAGGAATTCCAAAACAAACACCTCTGCGATTTCTATCGTCAAATAGGTTCGGGCTGTAAATAGCTGTCCAAAATCCGCAGGGCCAGCGGCAACTGCTCCAGCACCGCCCAATGCCCGCCGCCGGGTAGCAGGGCCAAGCCCGCGCCGGGGATGCCCGCCGCCATCAGCCGCCCGTCCCTCAGGGGGGTGGCCGTGTCCCTGTCCCCCCAGAGCAGCAGCGCCCCGGGCCGCACGGCGGGTAGCAGCGGCGTCAGATCCGCCCCCACCAGCCGGGACAGGGTGCCCCGCATAACCGGCGAGGCGGCGCGGTAATCCGCCGACCCCGCGTTTGTTTGCAGACGCCTCTTGAGCCCGGGGAAGGGCGTCAACAGCACCTTGCCTGTCTTGTAGGCGTAGACCTTGACGTAGTACAAGGGCGGATGCCGAGGCCTGATGCCCGCGCTGTCTATGAGCACCATCTTGTCTGCCGGGAAGGCGATGGCCGGGTCGCTTTGCAGCTTAAGAAGCACCCGCCCCCCGTTGGAATGCCCCATCAGGACACGGGGCGCAAGCCCCAGCGCCGCCGCGAAGGCCCGGACAAAGGCGGCGTAGTCGCCCACGCCCCAGGGTTCAGTCGGCTCGAGCGTGCCCCCCATACCCGGCAGATCGGGGGCCACCACCCGGAAGCGCGCCGCCAAATGGGTCAGCAACGGCGTATAACTGTCCGCGCCGACGCCCCACCCGTGCAAAAACAGCAGACAGGGCCCCTCGCCCAGCGCCAGATAGCGAACCGAAAACCCGCCCGCCTCGACGGTATCCACCGACATGCCACGGCCCCTTTCCCGCATCACAACAATACACACTCCAGTATATCACGGCCCCGCCCGTTTGAAAACCCAAAAAAACCGCGAAGCGCAAAAACAATCCGCCCCGCAACGTTTCACGTTTTTGCGAATTAAAAATCAAGAATGATACCCCTCGGGGCACAGGCAAAGAAAAAATTGCGGAGCCGCGGCGCGATTCCGCAATTTTTCATTGTGGTAATTTCGTGGAATGAACCAAAGGTTCATTCCACGAAGTCGATCCGCCCTTCCGCCACCGGATGGGCCTCCTTGGTAACCGTGGGGTACCCCACCGCGATGGCCACGGCGAATCTATGCCCCTCCGGAAATTTCAGCCGCCGGGCGAAGTCCGGGCCCTTCGGCCCGGTGAAGGCCGCGTCGGGCAGCCCCAGGATGACGCTCCCCAACCCCAGACCCTGAGCGGCCAGAGCGATGTTTTCCACCGCGACGCCGCTGTCCAACCGACCCCACCGGCTGGACGGGTCGGCGCTGATGAAGATCACCACCGGGGCCCCGAAGAAGATGTCCGCCAAGTTCCGGCCCAACCGCTGGGAGGCCTCGGCGTTGATCTCGGCCAGCAGGGCGGCGTCCCGCACCACCGTGAAATGCCAGGGCTGGGCGTTGTTGGCGCTGGGCGACTCTACGGCGGCCTTGAGCAGGGCGTCGATCTGCGCTGTGGAAAGGGGGCGGGCTTCGTACCCCCGGTTGCTGCGCCGCTGGGCGATGGCTTCGAGAACAGGATTTGACATGGTGTTTTCTCTCCTTTATGTAGTATTAATTGTGCGCCAAGGTCTCCAGCCCCGCCGCCAAACCGGCCAGCAGGGCGTCTATATCCTCCGGCGCGTTGTCCGGGCACAGGCTGACCCGCAGGACGCCGTCCAGCGTCCGGGGCGGCAGGCCCATGCTGATAAGCGCCTCGCTGCGCCGCCCCCGGTGGCAGGCCGACCCGGTGGACACATACACCCCCCGGTCGGACAAAAACCGCGCCATAACCTCCCCGGGGTAGCCGGGGAGAGACAGGGCGACAATGTGGGGCGCGTCGTGGGGCGGGATGACCCGCGCCGTCGGCAGGGCCGCCAGACCGGACAGCAGCCGCGCTTTGAGGCCCTCCATCCGGGCGGTGTCCCCGGCGAAGGCCGCGCTCCGGGCGGCGCAGGCCGCTCCGAAGGCCGCCAGAGCGGGCATGGCTTCTGTGCCCGAGCGCAGGCCGCCCTCCTGGCCGCCACCCCGAGACACCGCCGTCAGGCGCGCCCCCGGCGCCCGCCACAGCGCCCCCGCTCCCTTCAGGCCGCCCACCTTGTGGGCCGAGACCGAGAGCAGATCCACCCCCAGCGCCCGGGGCGCGCAGGACACCTTAAAGAGTCCCTGCACCCCGTCTGTGTGTACCAGCGCCCGGGGATTTTGCGCCTTAACCGCCCGGGCGATGTCGGCCACCGGATTGACCGCGCCGGTCTCGTTGCACACCAGCATGACCGACACCAGCACCGTGTCCTCTCGCAGGGCCGCCGTCACCGCCTCCGGGCGCACCCGCCCCTCCGGCCCGGGGGGCACCAGCGTCAGCGCGAAGCCGTCCTCTTTCAGGGCCTTCATGGTTTCGGCCACCGCCGGGTGCTCCAGCGTGGAGGCGATCAGATGCCCGCCCCGCCGCCGCAGGGGCCCCGCCGCCCCCAACAGGGCCAGGTTGCAGGCCTCGGTGCCGCCCCCGGTGCGACCGAGCTCCGCCGGGGAGACCCCCAGGGCCGCCGCCACCCGGGCCCGGGCCTGCTCCAGGCTCTCCCGCGCCCGGCGGCCCACCCCGTGGAGGGAGGACGGGTTGCCGAAATCCGCCGTCAAGCAGTCCGTCGCGGCGGCCACCGCCTCCCGTCCCGGCTTTGTGGTAGCGGCGTTGTCCAGATAATGCAAAAAACCGACCTCCCCGCTGTAATTCCGCGATGGGACGGGTTCTATTCCTCCCGGGCTTCCAGCGGCCCGTCCGCCAGCGCCCGCACCAGCCGCCAGCCGCCGTACCCCGCCCCCGCGAACAAAACCGTGAGCACAAGGGCGGTCAGGGGGTCGGGCAGCGCCAAAAACAGCGCCAGCGGAAGGGCGATCCCCGCCGCCAGTAGCACGGCCGCCAGGGCCAGCAGCATACCGGTAAGGCTGTTGATATTTTGCTTGATGGCCTCGGATTCGCTGTTCCATGTCAGCTTGGGTTTGAGCAGATCCGGCAGCATGGACAGCGCGGTCACCGGGAAGGACAGCGCCGCCGCCACCGGCAAGCCGCAAAGCAAATCCGCCGCCGGAATGGGCAGGGCCAAAAGAGCCGCCCCGAAGATCAGCCCCACCCCCGCCAGGGCGATGCTCCAGGAACACAGCAGCTTGGCCAGCGCCTGGGTGCGCATGGGCACCGGGATGGAGCGGCACAGCCAAAACTGCCGCCCCTCCCGGGACAGCGCCGTGGTGGCCGCCGGGTTGATCAGCGCCGGCAGCAGCATGAGCCCCGCCGCCACCAAGGGCAAAAGCGGCCCCGCCCAGCCTTCCAGCAGGGGCAGCAGCTCCGACATATCCCCCGACGCGCCCCCCATCATGGGCATGAACACCAGCATCACCGGGAAGATCACGATGCCCGTCAGGGCGTTGAGGGCGTAAACCCCCGTGCGCAGCAGCATCCGCCACTCCCGGACATACAGCGCTTTCAGGGGTGAGGACGCCCCCAGGGACGCCCGGTTGTAGCCCTTGGAACGCCCTGGGGCGGTCTCCAGCTGGGCCAGCGCCCCCCGGTAGAACACCCGGCCCCCCAGCCACAGCGCCAGGCCCCCTGCCGCCGCCGCCGACAGCAGGAACAGACACAGCTGCCCCAGCCAAGACAGACCCTCCGCCGTGAGCGCTCCCGCCGCCCAGCCCACCGGGGGGAAGACGGCGGTCATGGCCCGCAGCGCTTCGGCGCTGTCTTGCAGCATGGCGGAGACCGCCGCCTCGTCGGCGAACACCGAGGAAAAAAAGGCGTTGAACTGCCCTTGGAGCAAAACAGCGCCCACCGCGATCGCCAGCCCACCGACCACCATGAAGACCTCCCGGCGCTTAAACCGGGCGGCCAGCCGCATGAGCAAGGCGGCCAGCAGAGCGGACAGCGCCATGGGGATGACCGGTAGCAGGGGCAGAACCAGCGCGGCCGCAATCCAATACCACCACGCCACCGGCGTGTACACGGCGTACAAAATGACGGCGGGCAGGCCCAAAAATAGCGTCGGCAGCAGCTCCAGCAGATAGGCCATGCCCAGCTTGGCCAAAAAGACCGCCCGCTGGGACAGGGGCAGTGCGGCGTACAGCTCGGCGTCCCGGGCGCCGAAGACCATGGTGATCATGGTGACCGTGCCCAAAATGAGCACCAGCCCCATGCACAGAAAGAAGATCAGCGCCAGCACCGCCGCCCCTATCCCGATCTGGCTGGCCGGCCACATGAGGGAAAACAGGATGACGCCGTAAGTCAGCAGGATGGACAGGACGCCCACCGCGACGGCCAGGCCGATCCCCGCGAACTTGAACAGCGCCTTTTTGTCCCGCCGGGCGGCGTCCCGGGCCACCGACAGACCCAACTGGGTGCGGAAAAACAGGCGAAACAACAGCCAAAACTGTCTCCACAGCTTCATCCCGCGTCCCTCCCGCCCCTCTCGGTCAGCTCGAAGAACATGGCCTCCAGCGACGCCCCGGCGTCCCCTGAGCGCAGCTCCGCCAGGGTGCCCACGGCGATGAGCTTGCCGCCGTAGATAATGCCGATGCGATCGCACAGCTTTTCGGCCACCTCCAGCACATGGGTGGAGAAGAAGACCGTCCGTCCCCGGTCGCACCGGGCCCGCATCTCCTGCTTGAGCAACAGCGCCGCCTTGGGGTCGAGGCCCACCATGGGCTCGTCCAGCAGCAGCAGGGGCGGGTCGTGGAGCAGGGCCCCGGTCAGCAGGAGTTTTTGCTTCATGCCGTGGGAGTAGGAGCGGACCAGGTCTCCCGCCGCCCCCGCCAGCTCGAAGAGGTTCAGATAGGTCTCCGCCCGGGCCCGGCGCTCCTCCAGCGGCACGCCGTAGACGCTGCCGATGAAATCCAGGTATTCGGTGCCGGTCAGGCGGTCGTAGGCGTCGTGGCTGTCCGGCACATAGCCGATGCGCCCCTTGGCCCCGATGGGATCCTGACCCATATCAATGCCGTCGATGACCACCCGGCCCTCGTCGGGGCGCAGGACGCCGGTGATCATCTTGATGGTGGTGGTCTTGCCCGCCCCGTTGGGGCCGATGAACCCAAAAATCTCCCCGGGCTTCACCCTCATGTCCAGCCCGGACACCGCCTTGACCTTGCCTCCGGCGTAGCTCTTGGAAATTTGCTCCAATAAAATCACAGCGATCCCTCCTCACACGGTTTTCTCATGGAAACACACAGATCGGCCGACCCGCGCCCCCATGATATATCATAATCATTCGACTGTCAATAGCAGTTTTAAGATTGTTTTAAAGCCCCTCACTATAACAGACCATTTTTGGGTTCGCCGTGGGCCGACGCCCTTTTTTTTCCTTCGCCGCACCCGCCCACGCCGGACAGGCGTCCCCCGCCAAACCCGCCCCAACGGGCGCTGTCCTTTTTCTGACGAATGGGTATTTCGCGGCTATTATATCACGGCCCACATACAAGCGCAACTTTAGCCGGGAATCCGCATAACCATTGTGTCCCAACGGTTATGCACTTTCAAAGCCCCCGCCTGCATAATCAATAACACCGATTTCCTCTCTGGCCGAACTGGGTGCCGCAAGGAGTTATACCCATTATCCACCGACTTATCCCCCGTCGTTATGTAAAGCTGACGGCATACGTCTATCCCCCCCTATGCGAAATCGTCCGGGAGGAGGCAGACAGACGTCTTTCCCCTCCCGGATCCTTCACCTTTATCTATATCCGTTGGTGGTAAAAAGGCGCCGCAGCCCCACGGCGAGATCCGCCCCACGGAACGTCCGCCGCGGGCTCATATTTCCCGCCGCCCCGGCAAAGACTAACAGGACAATAGGAAACGAGGTGTTTGCCATGCCCGAGCGCCGTACAGACCTGGCGGTAGAGGCCCATGAGATTTGGCGGGAGAGCGCGGCCGAGGAGACCAAGCTCGCCGGCGTACAGGCCCGGGAATATGACCGGGAAAACTGCCCGGTCACCCACGTGCGCATTTTGGACGAACAGGGCGCCCAGGCGCTGGGCAAGCCGGTGGGCACCTATGTGACCGTGGACATCAGCGCCCTGTCCCACGGAGAGCCGTCGGTCTTCGCCCGCACGGTGCGGGCGCTGGCCGAGGAGCTGCGCCCCCTGCTGCCCCTGGCCCCCGGACGCCCCGCCCTGGTGGTCGGCCTGGGCAACCGGGACATCACCCCGGACGCCATAGGCCCTCTGACCGCCGGGCACCTCATGATCACCCGGCACCTGGTGCAAACCCTCCCCGACATGTTCGGCCAACTGCGCCCGGTGGCCGCGCTGACCCCCGGCGTGCTTGGCTCCACCGGGGTGGAGAGCGCCGTCATCATCAAAGGGGTGGTGGACAGCGTACAGCCCTGCGCGGTCATCATGGTGGACGCCCTGGCCTCCCGCCGCCTGGCCCGGGTGTGTACCACCGTCCAGCTGGCCGACACCGGCATCGTCCCCGGTTCCGGCGTGGGCAACGCCCGGGCCGCCCTCAACCGGGAGACCCTGGGCGCGCCGGTCATCGCCCTGGGGGTGCCCACCGTAGTGGACGCGGCCACCCTGTGCGCCGACATCATGGAGACCGCCGGCGCCGGGGAACTCGACCCGGAACGCCTCCGCGCCCACGGTGGCGCGATGATCGTCACCCCCAAGGACATCGACACCCACGTCCAAGACATCGCCCGCGTCCTCGGCTACGCCATCAACATGACCCTCCACGAAGGCTTCACCGTAGAAGACATCACCGACTTCCTGTCCTGACGAAAAACGGGGGTTACTTAAAAATGAAGAATTAAAAATTGCGGAATCGTGCTGCGACGATAATTAAATTGCCGCGCAGCGGCTCCACAGTTTTTAATTCTTAATTCTAAATTTTTAATTAAACCCCCCCGTCGCTCTACATCATCCTCGCCATCTCCCGCCGCAACCGCAGGATGATCTTTTTCTCCAGCCGAGAGATATACGACTGGGAGATGCCCATCATGTCGGCCACCTCTTTTTGGGTCTTCTCCGGCACGCCCCCCAGGCCGAAACGCATGGTGATGATCTCCTTTTCCCGCGCCCCCAACCGGCCGATGGCGGTCTTGAGCAGAGAGCGGTCCACGTCCTCCTCCAGCGCCCGCATGACCGAATCCGGCTCGGTGCCCAGAATGTCGGACAGCAGCAGCTCGTTGCCGTCCCAATCGGTGTTGAGCGGCTCGTCGAAGGAGACCTCCCCCCGCCGCCCGGAGGTCTTGCGCAGGTGCATCAAAATCTCGTTCTCGATGCACCGAGAGGCGTAGGTGGCCAGCTTGATGTTCTTTTCCGGGTTGAAGGTGTTGATGGCCTTGATCAGCCCGATGGTGCCGATGGAAATCAAATCCTCCACATGGATGCCGGTGTTTTCAAACCGCCGTGCGATGTACACCACCAGGCGCAGATTGCGCTCGATAAGCACCCGCCGGACGTTCTCCCGCCCCTCGGAGAACCGGCTGATAAGATAGGCCTCCTCCTCATGGGTCAGCGGCGGCGGCAGCGTATCGCTGCCCCCGATATAAAAGACCTTGCCCCCCCGATGAATCCCCCACCGGGCCAACCGCTCCCCCCACCATACATATAAATGAAGCCGCCATTTCACCCCAAACCGCACAGCCCTCACGCCTCCCCCATAAGGCGAATTAAAAATTAAAAATTAAAAATTAAAAATTTCGGAATCGTGCTGCGCACGATGATCGAATATCCAATCTGCCGCGTAGCGGCTCCACAATTTTTCATTCTTAATTTTTCATTCTTAATTCACAAACGTCTCCCGTCAAACCACCGCCGAATACCCCACCCCATCCCCCAGCGCATGGGGGGCCAGCGCCACCAACACCCCCGGCCGCCGCCGACCGCCCACCGTCACGACGTCCGGCCGGAAGGCCAGTAAGAACCCGCATTCCACCCCCACCGCCCGGTAGGGGATCAGCCGGAACCGCCCGGCCAGCCCCAGCTCGTGCAGCAGCGTCAGCACCCGTTCCGGGCGGCGCAGCGCGGTTTTGTCCACCAGCAGCGCGGCTTCGGCGGGCAGCAACGCCCGGCCCCGCTCGCAATCCATCACCATGACCGGCGCGCCGGTCAGCGGATCGGACAGCGTGTTGCCGGTGTCCCACAGGGCGGCCACCTCCGCCGTCCGTCCGCCCCAGTCCAGCCGGACGGTGACAATGTCCCGCGCCGCCCCCCCGTGCCGGGCCGAACGGCGGAACACCAGCGCGAAAATCAGATAGCAGACCCCCGCCCCCGCCAGCAAGATCGGCAGGGAGACGGGCAGCACCGGCACCCCGCCCGGCGGCGCGTCCCGCCCGGTCAGCACCCCCAGCGCCAGCACGCAACCCCCCAGCGCGAAGGACGCCCCCAAAAACACCAATATGTACCGCCAAAACCGCCCCCAGGGCCGCCCCCCCGCCGCCACGAGCGCCATCAACAGCCCTGCCGCCGCCTTGCCCGGCGGCCCCGCCAAACCCCCCAGCGGCGGCACAAACACCGCCACGGCGTAAAGCCCGCCCAACACCGCCCCCAACAGCAGCCGCCAACGCCTGAACGGGCGGTCGGTGATCCGGACGGCGGCCAGCAGCAGCAGGTAGTTGACCATCCCGTTGAGCGCGAACAGCGTATCTACGTACACGGTGACCACCACGTC
>JAITQI010000126.1 GCA_031289065.1 Oscillospiraceae bacterium | reverse complement strand
GCTCCTTCGAAATGCGTGTCGTAAATATACTGCAACAACGATTTCCCGTTTTTGAGAACATAGTCATAAGGCAGACGGTGGAAGTAGAGCAGCAGCTCCTCGGGGCAGGTGGTCACATCGTCGAACAGGGCGGTCAGCTCGGGCTTGTATTGCGTGGTAAACCCGGTGCCCCGGCTGGTGCGATCCACGCCGATGGCCCGGTGGTTGGCCCGGTGGTAGGTGCCCCACTTCATGAACTCATAGCCCTCAGGGCTGGGGCCGTAATGGTGGTTGATGTTGACCATCCAGCCCAGGCCCAGGGGACTGGTGTATTTCTCATAGACACCCCGGGAACGCAACAGCATGTCGGTCAGGGCGCTTACCAGCTTGGGTTCGCCGCCGAAGGTCAGGCGCACCCATTCGTCGGTGATCTGCCGGGCGGTCAGACGGGGATCCCAGCACAGGCGTCCAAAGGCGTACCAGTTGAGCTGCGCCAAAGTGTGTCCGGTCCAGTTCTCGTCGTCCCCCACGTTGGACACCCCGGCCACCGTGTCGATCTCCCGGCCGATGAGGTCCCGCAGTACCCGCCCACCCCCGGCGGGGAAGGAGAGCACTTCTTCCCACTGCACGGCCAGGTTGTAAAGGTCGATCTGCTGGCCGGTGTACTCCTGGGTGACCTCGAACTCCAGCGACTCCCGGGTATGTTCCATGGCGCCCAGCAGGGGGGAGTTGGGCTCCCTGACCTGGAAATCGCTGGGCCCGTTTTTGACCTGGAGGATGACGTTGGACTCGAACAGCCCGTCCTGGGGCCGGAACAGGTCGTAAGCCGCCTTGGGGCGGTCGGTGGCGGTGTCCCGCCAGTCCTGCATACAATTGTAAATAAAGCACCGCCAGTAGACGACGCCGTTGTAGGGCCGCACCACCCGCGCCAACAGGTTGGCCCCGTCGGCCTGGGTGCGCCCCAGGGACGACGGCCCGCCCCGGAATTCGGAATCGGCCTTGACCAAATAGCCGGAAAAGTCCGGTATGGCGCGGTAGAGCTTGTCGGTCTGCTCCGTCCACCAGGCGGCCACACCTTCGTCCAGGGGGTCGGCGGTGGACAGGCCGCCCAGCAGTACGGGGCTTTCAAAGTGAACCGACAGGGACAGACGCACCCCGTAAGCCCGGAAAATGGAGGCCAGTTCGGCCAGCTTGGGCAGGGATTCGTCCGACAGCAACCGGGCGCCCCCCTCGGTGACGTTGACGTTGTTGATAGCCGACACGTTGAGGCCCACCGAGGCCATCAGGCGGGCGTAGTCCCGCACCCGGGCCGGGTCGAAGTCCAGCCGGTCGTCCCGGAAGAACAGCGACTGCCCGGCGTAGCCCCGCTCCACGTGCCCGGCGGTGTTGTCCCAGTGGTTGAGAACGCGGCGGGGCACGGCGGGGGCCCCGGACAGGGCGATCGCCTCCAAGGGTTTGGGGAAGGCGGCCAGCTCGCGCAGCAACGCGAACACGCCGTACAGCAGCCCGGCGTCGTCGGCGGCCGAGACGCGCAGGCGTTTGTCCGCCGCCTCATAGGCGACGCGATAGCCCTCGGGGGGCAGGGAAATGTCCAACGAAAGGCTGACGGAGGTCTCCGCCTCCCCCCGCCAAACGTCCTGACCGAACAGACGCTCGAAACCGGCCTTCAGTTCCTCCCGGGCGGTTTCCGGCAGACCGTCGGCGGCCTCCAGACGCAGGGAGCAGGGGGCGGGACGGTCGCAGGGCTGCAACCAGGCAAAGGATTCTCGGAACTTCGGATTTGGGGACATAGGCGTCGTTACCTCCAAAAAGAATGTGAAATTCCAACAAGGTTAAGGCTTGTTGCGAAAGTTTTCTATTATAATTATACCATAAGGCAAGGGAAAAGACATGCAAAAAGGAAGCAATATTTGCAAATATCATGGGCTCCTTCCTACGGAAATTTCTTGATTTTTTCAGTGCTATGCCTCATAATGAAAGAGAAGGAAGGGGGACGGAGCCCTGTGGATGAGTACAACGATCTGGTTGTGGACATCGGATATTACAACCACCGGGCGCGGACGCCCGCCTGGATCATCAAAAAAACCACCATCAACTTTGTGGACGTCACCTATGTCGTCGGCGGGCAGGCCGAGTACACGGTGGACGACGAAACCTTCGCCGTCTCCGCCGGGGATCTGCTGTGCATCCAATCGGGCAGCAGCCGTACGGCGGTGAGTTCACCCGACGACCCCATCGAGGCGTATTGCGTAAACGGTCAAGTGCGCGACCTGTCCGGCCGGGACGTGCCTATGCCCCTGCCCCGGCTGTCCCATATCGGCCTCCACCCGGACATCATTTCACTCTACGGGGATTTGACCGCCGCCTGGCTGCTGCGCGACCCGGGCTACGGCTTCCGGGCGCGGGCCACCTATATGCTGATTTTGCAACGTTTTTTTCAGATGCTCCTCTACCACACCAGCGACAAAAAGTACGACAACCGCCTGGCCAAAGCCCTGCGGCACATCACCGAACACTACGCCGAACCCCTCACCGTCCGGGGCATGGCCCAAATGAGCGGCCTCAGCCCCTTGTATTTCGGGGATTTTTTCCGCCGGGAAACCGGTATGTCCTTCCGGCAGTACCTAACCTCCATCCGCCTCAACCGCGCCGAGGATCTCCTCTACAGCGGGGAACACACCGTCAACGAAGTAGCTACTGCCTGCGGCTTCTCCGATATTTTTTACTTCAGCAAGGTCTTCAAAGAACACCGAGGCATCTCCCCCTCCCAATTCATGCGCGCCGGAAGAGGATAAGCCCCCCGCCAGGGGCAAGGAAATATTAAGAAGGAAAAATTAAAAATTGTTGAGCCGCTGCGCGGCAATTTAATTATCGCGCTTCAGCGCGATCCCGCAATTTTTCATTTTTCATTCTTAATTACGCCCCCCCGTCAGAGAGGTGCATCTATGTTCAAGCTGAGAGCCGGACGAAAAATCATAACCCGGGCGGTGTGGTCTGTGGGCCTGGCCGGTCTGTGCGGCCTGCTGCTGATTGTGGCCAAGGCCGCCCCGGAGGGGACGGCGCTGGTGTTCGGCCCCTGGTCCCGGTGGGTGTCCGGGACGCTGGGCTGGGTGTTTTCCTTTACCAAGCTGGCGGTGGCCGAATGGCTGCTGTACGCCTTGGTGGTGGGGCTGCCCCTGGGGCTGTTGTCCATGGCCTTTCGGGCGCTTCGGCGGCGGTCTGTCTGGCCGCTGCTCACTGGGCTGTCCCGGGCCGCGCTGGGAGCGGTTTCCATAGGCACCGCCTTCTTCCTGCTGTGGGGCCTGAACTACTTCAACCCGCCCCTCGCCGGCCGCCTCACCGTGGAACCGGTCCCCCG
>JAITQI010000113.1 GCA_031289065.1 Oscillospiraceae bacterium | reverse complement strand
ATTTCGCCTTTTTGGCGCTGGCCCTGTCGGTGTATGAGCCGCCCAAGCCGGTTTGCGGCAAGCGGTGCCCGGCCAGCCCCCTGCGCCGCAAACCCTGTCTGCCCACCGGCGGCGCGTCGGAAACAGCCGCCGACCTCACCGTACTCCTCTCCGCCGGACGCCTGAGGGACACGGTGTCCGACGAACCCTTCCTGAGGGGACTGCCCGCCCGGGCGGCGCTCCTGCTCCTGCGGCGGGCCCGGCGGCGCGCCGAAACCCGTCAGCCGGACATTCAGGCCCGGGTCGTCTCCGAGCTGGAACGTCTCCACGGTTACGAACGCCAGCGCTTGGCCGCCGTCGATCCCCCGGCGGACGCCTTCGCGACGCTGTTGGCCGCCCTGGCCGACGCGGCCCCTGAGGAAAGCGGACGCCGGGTGCTGCGCCACCTGTTCTACCACCTGGGCCGCTGGATCTATTTGATGGACGCCTGCGACGACCTGAAAGACGACGCCGAATCCGGCGCGTACAACCCCGTGGCCGCCCGCTTCGGGCTGACCGACGGGCAGTGGACGCCGGAGGCCCGCGGGTTGGCGGGGGAGACCGCCGCCCTGTCCCGGTGGGAAATGGCTTCGGCCGTGGCGTTGCTGCCCGAGGCCCCGGCCCTGCCGGTGATAGAGAACATCGTTCTGCAAGGGCTCCCCTTTGTCGAGGCGCGGGTGCTGGCTGGGACATGGAAGACGAGAAACAGGAGGGCGAGAGATGAAAGACCCGTATAGCGTGTTGGGCGTTTCGCCGTCGGCCTCGGATGAGGAAATCAAAAAAGCCTACCGCGACCTCGCCCGGAAATACCATCCGGACAGCTATGTGGGCAACGACCTGGCCGACCTGGCCCAGGAGAAGATGAAAGAGATCAACGAGGCCTACGACGAGGTCACCCGCCAGCGCAAGGGGGGCGGACAGCGCGCCGACGGCCCCTCCCGAGGCTGGGAAGGCCCATCTGGCAACGGTTCCGGCCGCTATACCCGGGTACGTCAGCTCATCGCCTTCGGGCGGATCGCCGAAGCCGAGCAAGCCCTGCGGGAAATTTCCCCCCAGGACGCCGAATGGTATTTTCTCATGGGCAGCGTCTGTTACCGCAAAGGCTGGTTTGACGAGGCCCGAAGCCATGTGGACAGGGCCTGCGCCATGGACCCGGGCAACGCCGAGTACGCCCGCGCCCGGGAGCAGATGAACGCCGGTCCCTACCGCCGCCCCGGCTACGGCGGCGGTTACGGCAGAGCCAACCCCGGCGGGCAGGGCGGCATGAGCACCTGCGATTGCTGCACCTCCCTCATCTGTGCCGACTGTTGCTGCGAATGCATGGGCGGCGACCTGATTCCCTGCTGCTGAGGCCGCCGTCATGAAATATAATGTCTCCCGCCTGACCTTCGGGGCGCTGATGGCGGCGCTGTCCCTGCTGCTGTTGGGGGCGGGGGCGCTGCTCCCCTTCGGACGGCTGGCGCTGTGCGCCCTGGCCGGTCTGCCCGTGGCCGTGGCCGTCGTTCGCCATGGGCTGCCCGTGGGCTGGCTCACTTGGGCCGCCTCGGGGGGGCTGGCCCTTGCCCTATTGCCCACCAAAGGCTTGGCGCTGTTATACCTGGTGGTCTTCGGCCTGTACATGCCCGTCAAATGTCTCATCGAGCGGCTGGGCCGCCTACCCTGGGAGTGGGCCTGCAAACTGGCCTACGGCGGGGGTGTGTCGGCGTTGTTTGTCTGGGCCCTGCCCGCCCTGTTGGCCGAAAGCGTCGCCCTGCCCGAGGTCGGCCCCTTCCTTTTGGCGGTCGCCCTGCTGGCCCTATTCGCCCTTTACGACCTGGCGCTGACCCGCCTGCTGGCCGCCCTCGCCCAACGCTTGACGCGGAAATTTTGACAACCCCGCAAAAAAATGTTATAATCATTTTTTGGAACATGACACACAAGGGGGCTTCAACTTGCTTGCCAGCATGACCGGCTACGGACGCGCTCAGAAGACGTCGCCCCAAGCCGAAATGACCGTGGAACTGCGTGCGGTCAACCACCGGTATCTGGACTGTTCGGTGCGGGTGCCCAGGCTGTTCGCCTATTTGGAAGAGGCGGTCAAGGCCCGGGTGCAGAAGGCGGTGTCCCGGGGCAAGGTGGACGTCTTCGTCTCCCTGGAGCTGGCCCCCACCGAAAACGTGCTGGTCAGCCTCAACCGCCCCCTGGCCGAGGGCTACCTGGCCGCCATGCGCGCCATGGCCGCCGAATACGACCTGCGCAACGATGTTTCGGTCATGGCCCTGGCCCGGATGCCCGACATTTTCAACATCCGCAAAGAGGAGCTCGACACCGAGGCCTTTACCCGGGCGGTTTGCGCCGTCACCGATGAGGCCCTGGCCCAGTTTTCCGCCATGCGCGTCCGGGAGGGGGCCCATTTGGCCGGGGACATCCTGTCCTCCCTCGACACAATCGACACGCTGGTCGCCCGCCTGGAAGTCCGCTCTCCGCAGACCGTGGAGGAATACCGCGCCCGCCTGGACGCCCGCATGAAGGAAATCCTGGACGGTGTCGGCGTGGACGAAGCCCGCATCCTGGCCGAGGCGGCCCTGTACGCCGACCGCATCGCCGTCAACGAGGAGACCGTTCGCCTGCGCAGCCACGGCGTCCAGATACGCGCCCTGCTGGCGTCCGGCGGCGCGGTGGGCCGCAAATTGGACTTTTTGGTGCAGGAGTGCAACCGAGAGGTCAACACCATTGGCTCCAAAGGCCACGACACCGAGATCGCCATGATGGTGGTTGACCTCAAATCTGAAATTGAAAAAATCCGGGAACAGGCCCAGAACATCGAATAGCCCCGGCCCTCCGTGTTCGCCGGAAACTGAAAAGGCGGGAATTTGGTGAAACTGATCAATATCGGCTTTGGAAACATGGTGTCGGCCGGGCGGTTGATTGCCATTGTCAGTCCCGAGTCGGCCCCCATCAAGCGTATCATCCAGGAGGCCCGGGATCAGGGTCTCCTGATTGACGCCACATACGGACGCCGCACCCGGGCGGTGCTGGTGGCCGACAGCGGCCATATTGTCCTGTCCGCCCTGCAGCCGGAGACGCTGGCCAACCGTCTGTCCGCCCGGGAAGGGGCGGCGGACACCGAAGAGGATGTGCCGGAAGATGACTGACCCGGGGCTGTTGCTCGTGATCTCAGGCCCTTCGGGCGTGGGCAAATCCACCGTAATCAGGCAGCTGTTGTCCCGGGCGCGGGAGTTGGACAAACAGCTGTATTTCTCCGTCTCGGCCACCACCCGCGCCCCGCGCTCCGGCGAGACCGAGGGCGCCGACTACCAATACCTCGACGAGGCGGCCTTTGAGATTCTCGCCCTAAGCGAGGGCCTGCTGGAATACGCCGAGTACGCCGGAGCCCGGTACGGCACCCCCGCCGCGCCCATCGAAGCGGTTCTGCGGGAAGGCGGCTGTGCCATTCTCGACATCGAGGTGCGGGGGGCCATGCAGGTCAGAGCGCGGCGGCCCGACGCCGTCCTGGTCTTTTTGATGCCTCCGTCCTGGGCAGAATTGGAACGCCGCCTCCGGGGCCGCCGCAGCGAGCCGGAATGGAAAATTCTCCGGCGGCTGGACATCGCCCGAGAGGAATTCGCCCAGGTCGGCGAATATGATTATATGGTTCTCAACCATTCGGTCACCGAAGCGGTGGATCAGCTGGCCGCCATCATCCGCGCCGAAACCTGCCGCGTCCCCCGCCGCCAAACCCTCCCCAACTACGGTCTCCCCCC
>JAITQI010000072.1 GCA_031289065.1 Oscillospiraceae bacterium | reverse complement strand
GGGGCGCTGGGGGGGCAGGCCATCGCCGAAGCCATCTTCGGGGCCTACAGCCCGGAGGGCAAGCTGCCCGTCACCTTCTACCGCTCCGACGGGGATTTGCCCGATTTCCACGACTACGCCATGAAAAACCGCACCTACCGCTACTTCAAGGGGGAGCCGCTGTATCCGTTCGGCTTTGGGTTGAGCTACGCCACCTTCGCCCTGTCCGGCTTCAAGGCGGGGCGGGAGACCTGCGCCGTCACGGTGGAAAACACCGGGGCGGTGTCCGCCCGGCAGACGGTTCAGATTTACGTGGAAACCCCGGGGACCAAGGAAGTGCGCACGCTGGCGGGCATCGCCAAGGTGTTTTTGGATCCGGGGGAGCGCCGGGAGGTCACGGTTCAGCTGGGGCGCAACGCTTTCTCCCGCTTTGACGAGAAGGGCGATCCCCAGGTTATCAAGGGAGTTCACACTCTGTACGCCGGACTGTCCCAGCCCGACGCCCGGAGCGCGGCGTTGACCGGCGTGGCCCCGCTGAAGGCGGAGATTTCCGTCGGCTGACGGCTGACGGCTGACGGCGGACAGGAAACAGAGGTCAGACGCGGGGATGACAACGGGGCGTTGGAAGGACAGTTTTTGATCTCTTCTTTCTGACTTCTGTTTTTCCTGTTCTTTATAGGTAAAAGTTACGATAAACGCTGCGAGGTCTCTGTCACAATCGCAGGGTGAAACCCCATAAGGAGGCCGTGCGCCGTGAACAACCTATACCATGTCAAGCTGAGCGAGATCATTGAGGAATTCAACCTGGATGTCCTCTATGAGCCGCCGGGGATGGACAAGATTCTCATCGTCACCGACGACATCAACCGCCCCGGGTTGCAGCTGGCCGGTTTTTTCGACTATTTCGACGCCAGCCGCATCCAGGTCATCGGCAAGGTGGAGGCCACCTTTGTGAGCCGCTTCACCCCGGAGCGGCGGCGGGACGCCTTCGACAAGCTGCTGAGCAAGCGCATCCCGGCGCTCATCTTCTCCCGGGGCATCGACCCCTTCCCCGAGTGTATGGAGCTGGCCCAGACCTATGAGATTCCGGTGCTGTCGAGCGTGGAGTCCACCTCCCACCTGATGAGCGCCATTATCGCCACCCTCAAGGTGGAGCTGGCCCCCCGGGTCACCCGGCACGGCGTGCTGGTGGAGGTCTACGGCGAGGGCATCCTCCTGCTGGGGGACAGCGGCGTGGGCAAGTCGGAAACCGCCATCGAGCTGGTCAAGCGGGGGCACCGGCTGATCGCCGACGACGCGGTGGAGCTGAAAAAGGTGTCGGCCAAGACGCTGGTGGGTTCGGCCCCCGAGCTCATCCGGCATTACATCGAGCTGCGGGGCATCGGGGTGGTGGACGTGCGCCGCATCTTCGGTATGGGCGCTGTGAAGCAGACCGAAAAGGTGGACCTGATCATCAACCTGGAGCTGTGGAACGAAACCGCCCACTACGATCGGTTGGGGCTGGAAGAGCTGTCCTCCCAGATTCTGGACGTGCCCATCCCGTCCCTCACCGTGCCGGTCAAGCCGGGGCGCAACTTGGCCGTCATCATCGAGGTGGCCGCCATGAACAACCGCCACAAGAAAATGGGTTTCAACGCCGCACGGGACTTCACCGACCGGGTCAACACCCACTTCGAGGAGCGGGAAGCGGCCTCGTTGGAGGAGGAAATCCGTTGAGGGACGCTATACGGCTGATCGCCGACCTGCACACACACACCTCGGCCAGCACCCACGCCTTTTCCCCCCTGCGGGAAAACATGGAAGCGGCGGCCGAGGCCGGGCTCGCCGCGGTGGCGATGACCGATCACGGGCCGACACTGCCCGACGCGCCGCATTTATGGCACTTCCAGACCATGCTGCGCGTACTGCCGGAGACCCTGTGCGGCGTGCGGCTGCTCAAGGGGGCGGAGGCCAACGCCATAGACTTTGCCGGCGGACTGGATTTGCCGGCACGGGAGCTGGCGCGGATGGACTTTGTCGTGGCCTCCATGCACACCCAATGCCTGACGCCGGGCACCTTCCGGGAACACACCGAGACCTGGCTGGCCCTGGCCGCCAATCCGCTGGTGGACTGCCTGGGGCACAGCGGTCAGCCCGAATATCCCTACGACCACGACGCCGTCGTCCGGGCCTGCCGGGACAGCGGTTGCCTGATCGAGATCAACAACAACTCCTTTTCCGTCCGCCCGGGCAGTCGGGAGAACTGTCTGGACATCGCGGCCCGCTGCGCCGAGCATGGGGTTCCGGTGGCGGTCAACTCGGACGCGCACTGGGCCGGGCAAATCGGCCGCGCCGACGAGGCCTTGGCCCTGCTGGCCGAGATCGGCTTTCCGGAGGAACTCATCCTCAACGCCGACCGGGGGCGGCTGGCCGCCTGGTTCGCCCGGCGCAAACGGATTGCCGTTTAACGTCCGGATTCGGGGGCGCGGCGCGCCTATTTGATCGTCTGTGCATACATGCTCTTAGGGGGGACACACATCGCCGTGAATCTGCTGGGGAGATTCCGCCGCTGGCTGGAGAGGCTCTTTAACGACGACTATCTGTTGGGGGATCAGGACAAACAATGGCGCACAAACCTGACCGTGCTGGCCATGTTCATGTTCGCGTTCTCCCTGCTGATGACCGGCGTCTATTTACTGCGCGGCACCCTGCAGGACACCGCGATGGACGTCGCCGGGAGTCTGGGGTTGGCGCTTGTCAACCTGCTGTCTTTTATTCTATTGCACACTCTGCGGCGGCATCGGTTGGCGCTGTATCTCTTTTCCATCGGGATGCTGATGTACGCCTACTATCTGCTGCTGTTCGGCTCGGCGGAGCTGTATTCGGCGCTGTGGATTCTGATTTACCCCCTGGTGTTCTGCCTGTTTTTCGGCAACGCCTTCGCCCGGCCTTACCTGACCTGGCTGTTGGCCGCCATGTTGCTCATTTTTTCGCCGCTGTTCGACCCGTGGCGCTTCAACGAGTATTCCGCCAGCTTCCGCACCCAATTGCCCATCATGTTCACCGTCTCCTCCCTGCTGACCATGTTCGCCGAGTACATCCGGCACCGCACACGGCAGCGGCTCCTGTCCATGTTCCAGCACTATTACGAGTCGGCCAACCAGGATCAGCTGACCGGGCTGTTCAACCGGCGGGCCTTTTACGACGTGATCGCCCGGGAGTGCTCCCGGGCCAAGCGCCACCAGGCCGACTTGCAGCTCATCATGTGCGACATCGACCGTTTTAAGGTAATCAACGACCGTCTGGGCCACCAGGGCGGCGACAGTTATCTGATCCATATCGCCGGGCTGCTCAAAAACCAGCTGCGGGGCGAGGACTACTGTTTCCGCTGGGGCGGCGAGGAATTCCTGCTGCTGCTGTGCAGCACCGCGCCGTTGGGCGCTTTGGGTGTGGCCCAGCGCCTGCGGGAGAGCGTGGCGCGCACCCCCCTGCGGGATGA
>JAITQI010000051.1 GCA_031289065.1 Oscillospiraceae bacterium | reverse complement strand
GACCATTTTGGCGATATCGCCAAAATGGTCTTTTTCATGCGCAACCCACCGCAAAGGAGGTGAAAACGAATGAACACACAAAAGGCGAGGGAAATCCGGGACGCTGAAATCAGCTTTGTCTACTCCGCCCGCAGGCGTTCCAGCAGTTTGCTGTCCGGTTCGACCAGCAGGGTTTTGAAGTTGTCGTAGATGACCATGCCGGGTTTGGCGCCGGGGGGCTTTTTGACGTGGGCGACGCGGGTGTAGTCCACCGGGACTTTGGGGGACTTAGCGGCCTGGGACAGGGTGGCGGCCACACGGGCGGCCTCGAGGAGCGTGGTTTCGTCGGGGGCACCGCCGGGGATGAGAACGTGCGCGCCGGGGATTTTTTGGGTGTGCAGCCAGAGGTCGCCCCGGGCGGCCTGTTTGAGGGTGAGTTGGTCGTTTTGGCGGTTGTTGCGGCCGGCCAGGAAGGGTTGGCCGGTGGAGCTGACAAACCGCAGAGGGACAGAGGGTGTAGGTTTGGCGGGGCGCTTGCCCTTGGGCTCTCTGAGGTAGCCCTCCTGGGCCAGCTCTTGGCGAATTTCCTGAACGTCCCGGGGGTCGGCGGCCCGGGCGAGGGCTTCCAGGACGCTTTCCAAATAGGCGAGCTCGGTCTCGCCCTTTTCCAGCTGGACGCGGAGGGTCTGCTGGGCGGTTTTGGCCCGCTGGCAGTCCTTGTAGTACCGGGCGGCGTTTTGCTGGGGGGATAGGGCGGGGTTGAGGGCGACGGCGACCTGCCCGCCGCGATAAAAATCCTCCAAGGTGACCGAGGCCACCCCGCGGGGCACGGCATGGAGGTTGGCCATGAGAATGTCTCCGTACTCCCGCAGGCGTTCCCTGTCCTTTGTCTGTTCCAGTTCGGTTTGTTGGAGGGTCAGCTTGCGGCGGGCGCGGTCGCGCAGGGTGGCGAGCAGTCGGGTCATGTCCTGGGCGCGGGCCTTCAGCTGTTCCCGGCGGCTGCGTTCGGCGTAACAGGTGTCCAGCATGTGGGAGAAGCTGTCGGCCCGAAGGCAGGTGTATTGGCCGCCGTACTGGGTGATGGGCAGGTAGCTGAAATCCACCGGGTTTTCCCCGTCCAGCAACAGCCAGGGTTCAAACTGCCCGGCCCGCACCCGGGCCCGCCAATCCGATACGCTCGCCCACAGGGCTTCCGGGCCGCCGTCCCGGGCGCGGGCGGCCAGCTCCCGGCAGACCAGAGGGGAAAGGCCGTTGAAGCGGGCCAGCAGCCAACTGTCCCAGTCGGTGTCGGGGGACGCGCTTGCCAACAGCGCCCGCCAGACGTCCTCGCCGGTGTCCAGCGGGTTTTGCTTTTCCTGGGTGGGGGGCTGGCGGTAAAACAGGCCGGGCAACACCTGGCGGCGCTCCGACATCTCGGCGTCCACCCGT
This sequence comes from Oscillospiraceae bacterium, assembly GCA_031289065.1. Classification (GTDB taxonomy): domain Bacteria; phylum Bacillota; class Clostridia; order Oscillospirales; family UBA929; genus JAIRTA01. Next base: position 11,094 of record JAITQI010000051.1, on the reverse strand, counting down.
TTTACGCAGTCGATGACGCGCTCGTCCGGGTCGCACAGGATGAGGTTGGAATGGCGGCCTATCAGTTCGCACACAAGGGTTTTGCGGCAGGGTTCCCCCAGTTCGTCGGTGGCGTCAAAGCGGAAGGACAGCGCCCGCTCCAGGGCGGGCTGCTCAATGGCGGCCAGCCGCGCCCCGGTGAGGTGTTTGCGCAGCAGCATACAGAACATGGGCGGGGCGGCGGGGTTTTCCCGGGCGGCCTCGGTGAGATGCACCCGGGGCTGGTTGCCCCCGGCGGACAACAGCAGGCGGCGATGCCCCCCGGCGGTGCGCAGGGAGAGGTGCACCTCCTCCCGGGCGGGCATGTACACCTTGTCCACCCGGGCGCCCGAGAGGGCTTGTTCCAGTTCGCCGCGCAGGGCCATCAGGCAGACGGCGTCAAGGGGCATGATCAGGCATCCTTTCGGTTGTCAACGGTCGGCGGACAGCCAGTTTTCCGGGGTCGCCCCGGCTTCGGACAGCCGCACGGTCAGGCCGGGGAGGCTTTGGCGCAGATGGGCGGCCAGGGGCGGGACGGCGAGTTGTTCGGTGGGGAAGTGCCCGGCGTCGATGAGGGTCACGCCCTGTTGGGCGGCCTCTAAAAACAGGTGGTATTTGACATCGCCGGTGATGAAGGCGTCGCAGCCCCGGCGCAGGACATCCGACCACTGGGAGGTGGAGTTGCCGCTGCCCACCGCCACCGTGCGGCAGGGCCGCCCGCCGTCCACCCAACGCACTCCGGGGGCGTTCAGCGCCGTCTTGACGGTTTGCGCCAGTTCGGCGGCGGAGAGGGGCGCGGCCAGCTGCCCCACCCGGCCCAGGCCGTAGGCGCGCCCGTCGGGATCCCGGAAGGCCGCGCCGAGGATTTCGCCCGCGTCGGTCAGGCCCACCGCCTGCGCCAGATGGTCGTTGACGCCGCCGGGGGCCGCGTCGTAGTTGGTGTGCATACAAATGGCGGCCAGCCGGTTTTCCAGCAGGGCCAGGAAGAGGCGTCCCGTCCCGTCGCCGTCGGTGACCGATTTCAGGCCGAAGGTCACCGGGTGGTGGGCCACGATGAGCTGAGCGCCCACCCGGAGGGCCTCCTCGACCACCGGCAGAGTAACGTCAAGGGCGGCCAGCGCCGCCGTGAGGGGGGCGTTCCGGCGGCCGACCAGCAGGCCCACGTTGTCGCCGGGGTAGACTTGGGCGATCCATCGGGTAGGGGCCAGGGTTTCCAGGGCGGCCAGAGCGTCGGCGACGGTGTACATGAGAACACGGCCTTTCGGATTCAGAAGTCAGAGGCTCCGCAGGGTTAGCAGCTGTTGCAGGGCCTGTGTGGTTTGGGCGCGGCGCAGGGCGTCGGCGGGGCGGGCGGAGGCGGCGAGGCCCTCCGTTTCGGCGGTGAGGCGGGCGATTTGCTGGGCGAGGTATTCGGGCAGCAGGGAGTGACCGCTTTGGGCCAGGGCGCGGCTGACATACCATTCGCCGGGGGAGACGGGGGCGGCGGGGATGTCCGAAGCGCGGACGGTCAGGATGTTGTACAGCCGCCGCCCCTCCCGAACCAATTCTTCGGCGGCGACGGCCCGCCCCAAAAAGGCGCGGAGGCGTTCGGTGTGGGACATGGGTTGCATGAGCAGGGACAGGTGGCCGGGCAGGGCGGTGAGGCGGCAGATGTCCACGATGGTGTCGGCCCCCAGACCGGCCAGAACCACCGTGTCGTATTCGGCCAGGGGCAGGCCCCGCAGTCCGTCGGCCAGGCACAGGGTCACCGCGTCTTCCAGGCCGCAGCGGGCCAATGTGCGCCGGGCGCGGGCCAAGGGGCCGGGACGCAGATCGGTGGCCAGCAGGCGGGCGGATAGGCCCCGCTGCGCCAGATAGGCGGGCAGGCGGGCATGGTCGGTGCCCACATCCACCACGCGGGCACCGGTTGGGATGAGGTCGGCAATGGCTTGCAGCCGAGGCGGAAGCACGATCATCCCTAGCATACCTCCCGCAAAATTCTTGTAATTGAGAAAATAGGCCTAAATTCCCGGTTGTGAGAAGAGATCCAACGTTTGGGACGATTCAAACACAAAAAAGGGGCTTTCGCCCCCCTTTTGCAACGATCCCGCTTCGTTATTTCTTGGCGAGAAGGCTGTTGAGTTTGTCCAACAGGTCGTCGGGGTTGACGCCGTGCACCATGCAGGCCTCTTCCACCGTCTCCCCGCGGGAGGCGGGGCAGCCCAGGCAATGCATACCGATCTCCAAAAAATACTGGGCGGTCTGCCCGTCCATTTGCAGGACGTCACCAATGATGGTGTCTTTCGTCACTTGCGCCATTGCGTATTCCTCCTTTGTGTTCCGATGAGAATCAAACTGGGTGATTTGCTGTTTCTATTATACGCAATTCGCCGGACTTTTTCAAGACAAAATGCGGGGCGGCGCGAAATTCTTTGGGGCGGGCTCGTCGGGTTCGGGCGCTGTCACCTGACTGACCGACACCTCGTAAGCCACCCGGTGGGTTTGGACGCCGTCCACGAGCTTTATGTACGCTCGGCTTTGGAGACGGCCTTCCAGGGCAAGGCGGCTGCCCACGGCGCACGCTTCGCACTGCCGGGCCCCCGCGCCCCAGACGATGCAGGGCAGGTAGTCGGCCCGGCCGTAGGAGCGATTGACGGCCAGGATGAGGTCGCAGATCTCCCGTCCTAGCGGCGTAGCCCGGTACACCGGGGGTTTGCACAGCGCCCCCGACAGGAAAATTTGGTTTTCGTCCGGGCCCTCTCCGGGCGTCAGCGTCCGCGCCAGCACGGTGATGACCAGGCGGCTGCCCTGGGTGGATTTGTTGTTAAACGAGCGTAGACTGCCCTCCACCGCAACCGTTTGACCCTCCGCGCAGGGGCACTGGGCCAGCAGCGGGGCGGAGGCCAGGACGCGGACGACGTCCTCAGCGCCGGACAGACGCCGGGCGGCCAGGGAAAACATGTGATAGGCCACGCCGTGGCTCGTGTGGGAGAAGGCGGGGCCGGCGGCCACACGGCCCCGCAGGCACACCCGGTTTTGGGCGGTTTGCATCGGTTTCCACTCCTGTCCTTGGTGTCAACGGGTCTCAATGGCATGTATATGCCGGACAGGGGATGGGTATGAGCGGGGCATGAACCCCATTTTTACCTTCACGGGGCGAACATTTTCAGCCGGGAGGGGCGCTGGGCGGGGAGGATCGCGGGGATGTCCTCGGGGGGAATGCCCAGGGCCAGCAGGCCGCCGACGCAGGCCATGGTCTGTTCCAGCCCCAGGTAGGGCGGGCGGCGGAGCAGCAGTTCCTGGCGGTCCACGCGGCGGCCTCGGAGGTCCACGATTTCCCGCTGGAGGGCCAGGGCCAAGTCCCTGTCCACCGCGCTGGAAACGGTCAGCGTGTCTTTTTGGGACAGGCCGTAGGTGATGAGGCCCTCGGCGCCGGGCAAGGGTCGGCGGGCCGCCTCCCGGCCGGACAGCACGGTGATCCGCCCGAGAGAGCCGTCGGGCGGCGCGCCCAAAATCAGCAGCAGATCGGTTTGCGTGCCGCCGCCGCTTGTGTTTTCGGCATCCGCCCCGCCAAAGGGGCCGAAACGGCCGTCGCCTTCGGCTTCCAGCGCCCGCTTCAGCGTATGAAGCACGGGATAGGGTTCTTTTTCTGAAACACCAATCGTCCACATGTGACTCACGCTCCCCGGGCTTATCTTGCGCCGCGTCTGCTCTTTATATGAAAGCAAAATCTTGTATCCCAATGGCGTCCCTCGAAAAATCGCGGGTTCTCGCGGGTTTTGCATCGTGAAGCTGCGGCGGCGGAATGAATCCGCCGTCATAACAATTGCATCTGCGGCGGGGGTTTCAGCGGGGCCCAATTCTTGCTGTAACAAGTTTTTCCGCTTTTTTAGAAATTATGTTTAGAACGTTGAAACTTTTTCCCCGGTCGTCTTGCGCTCTTCAGCGGGCTGTGATATAATTCCTAACACACATAGGTGCGCTCTGTTTCTATTGGAGGACGTACCAAAAAGGAGGAGTGATTCCATTGAAAAGCCAAGCTCGATATATCGCGTACACCGGACTGATGTTGGCCCTTTGCGTGCTGTTCCAGTCCCTGCGCACCCTGATCCCCGTGTTGGCGACCGTGCAAATCTTTGGCCCGTTTAACCTGTCGGTGCTCATCATCGGCTCCCTGGTCAACCTGACCCTCGTTTTAGCGGCGTGGCACGTGGGGCTGTGGAGCGGGGCGGCGGTGTCGGTTCTCGCGCCGATCATCGCCTTTTTGCAGGGGCACCAAACCCTGCTGCCCATGGTGGTGACCATCGCTTTGGGCAACTTCGCGCTGGTTCTGATCGTCTGGCTGCTGCGGGAAAAGAAGTTGGTGGGCGTGGCGGCGGGGGCGCTGCTTAAGTTTGCGGTGCAGTACGCGCTGGTGCTGCTGCTGGTCATCCCCGTGTTTGTACCCGCCGAATCGCCCCAACTGAAAGCCCTGCCGATTCTGTTCTCTTGGCCCCAGTTGGTGGCGGCTGTGATCGGCGGCGCGTTGGCGTTGCTCATTTACCCTCGGCTGAAAAAAGCGCTGCGCTGGTAACGGCCGCGCCCGGAAGGGGAGGCGTTTTATGGAAAAACTCACCGCGACCATGGAGGGGTATCTGGAGACCATCCACGCGTTGTGCCGCCGGGAGGGCCACGCCCGTCTGACCGACATCGCCGCCCGGCTCTCGGTCAGCAAGGCCACCGCCAACCGGGCGGTGTCGGTGTTGTCCGGCCTGGGATTGGTGGAAGGGGAGCGGTACCGGGAATTGAGCCTCACCGAACGGGGGGCGCTTATGGCTTGCCGTATTTGCGGCAAACATTATTCCCTGGAGCGGTTCCTTGTGGAGGTGCTCGAGGTGCCGCCCGACGTGGCGGAGAAGGACGCCTGCGCCGTGGAACACATCCTGTCCGACGAATCGCTGGACGCGATCCGGCGGTATCTGAAGGCTCATGTAAAGGAGGTTGTCGAAACCCCCTGATATTTTGACAACCTGTGTCCCGCGGGCGGAACTTTGTTCCGCCCGCGGGGCTTTTTTTGTGTGGCGGCAAAGACGGGGCGTGTGGCGCGTATACTTTCAGGGGGCAGAACGGGGCGGCCTCTTCTGTCCCTGACGTTTGACCGATGAAAGGGCGTGTGTCCGTGCCGGTGGCGATGTATTTGCGCAAGTCAAGGGCGGAAGAGCAGGAGAGCGTGGCCGAGACGCTGGCGCGGCACAGGGAGGCGCTGACGGCCCACGCGGCGCAAAACGGGCTGGCGGTGGCCGGGGTGTATGAGGAGGTGGTGTCGGGGGACAGTTTGTTTGCCCGACCGGCCATGCTGGCGCTGCTGCGGGCGTTGGAGACAGGGCTGTTCGAGGCGGTGCTGTGCATGGACATCGACCGGTTGGGGCGGGGCAACATGAAGGAACAGGGCATCATCCTGGAGACCTTCAAGCAGGCCGGGGTCAAAATCATCACGCCGCGCAAGACCTTTGACCTCAACAACGAGCTGGACGAAACCTACGGGGAGTTTCAGGCCTTCATGGCCCGGCAGGAGCTCAAACTTATCAAGGGGCGGATGCAGCGGGGGGTGATCAAGTCGGTGCGGGACGGGTGCCATATGGGGCCGCCCCCCTATGGGTACGAGCGGGCCTGGCGGGATCGCCGGCCTACGCTGGTCCCCCGGGCGGCGGAGGCGGCGGTGGTGCGGGGGGTGTTCGCTCGGTATTTGGCGGGCCAAGGTGTGCAAGCCATCGCGGATACGCTGTCGGGGCAGGGGATTTCGCCGCCCCGAGGGACGCGCTGGCGCAAGGCGACCATCGCCCGGATGCTGCGCAACGAGGTTTATTTGGGGCGCGTCGTCCGAAAAACCGGTGCGGGAGAGGCGATTGCGCTGCAGGGGCTGCATCCGCCGCTCATCGACGGGGAGACCTTCCGGCGGGTCGCCGAGCGGCTGGGGAGCCGGGCGCAGCCCCCCAGCGCCGGGCCGCTGCGCAACGCCCTGGCGGGTTTGCTGCGGTGCCGGGTGTGCGGGCGGGCCATGGAGCGGCACGGGCGGGGGGTGCGGGCGTACGCCGTCTGCCGGACCAAGGGCTGTGTGCGCATGTGCGAGCTCTCCCGCCTGGAGGCGGCGGTGTGGGACGTCCTGGAGGCACTGTGGGGCGACAGGCCGCTGCCTCCCTGCGAACCGGCGGGGCCGGAGGATTCTCAAAAAAGGGAAACATTGCGGCGCAGCGCACAGATTGAGTTGGGCCGTCTGATGGCCCAGCGGGACAGTCTGCATGATTTGCTGGAACAGGGGGTTTACACCCCCCAGATGTTTCAGGAGAGACAGGCCGCTCTGGAGGTCCGGGCGCGGACGGCGCGGGCGGCTTTGGCGGCGGAAGAGGGGGGCGGCGGGCCGGACGCCGCCCCAAAGGTCCCGGCCACACTGGGGGCGCTGCTGGACATCTGCCGGGGGACGGGGGCGGCGACGCGCAACCGGCTGCTCAAGCTGTTTGTCCGGCAGGCGTATTACTATCGCGGTCAGGCGCGGGGGGCGGGGTTTGTGCTGGAATTGGAGGTGTTTACTCCGGCCTGCGGGCGGGATACCGGGCCCGGATAGGACGGTGTGGAGTCGGTGCCCTTCAACCGGGGGTTCTACACGGTGGACGTCAAGTACTTCTACCGGATTGTGGCCGACGCGTTCAGCGGCGTCGGCAAACCCACCGAAGTCACCGGTCTGGCCACCTTTGACAAACGGTGTATCCTGTTCGGCAGCGAGGGCAACGCCAAGATTTTTAGCTCCAAGATGTCCCTCAACGCAGCCGACGAGCAGATTATGCGCTCGGCCAACCTGCCCACCGCCGTGGTGGAGGTGGTCGATCCCATCTCGCTGAACATCAAGCTGGTGGACACCTGCAACCATCACCACCACCACAACGGCTCCGAGCTGTGCGAGGTACCCGAGTGCATCTGCCGCTGCTTCGAGGACGAACTGGTGCTCGGCGGCGACGAGAAGCGCATCTACTGCACCCTGGGCCAATTCTCCATCATCCGCCTGGAACGGGATACCCAGTTGGTCATCCCCTGCTACGACTTCTGTATGCCGGAAAAAGAGTGCACCGGCTCCAGCGACGACTCGCCCTGCGAGCTCTTCCGCCGCATTCAGTTCCCGGTGGATGAGTTTTTCCCGCCCAACGTGGGCTTCTACGAGGGCTATCGGGACGCGCAGTACGACTGCAAGAAGTAAAAAACGCGAAAAGGGGAAGGGCTTTTGCCCTTCCCCTTTTGTAGGTTGTCTGTTTTTCGTTCAGCGTTGGGCGGCCAGCTTCAGGCCCTCCAGGGTGAGGTTGCGTTCGGTGTGGTCGATGCAGTCGGCGTATTCGGCGATGAGGGAGGCCAGGCCGCCGGTGGCCACCACCGGGACATTCGGGTCGCCCATGGCCCGGCGGGTGTGTTCCACGATGTGGGTCACGCCGCCGACGAAGCCGTACACCGCCCCGGCCTGCATCTGTTCCACCGTGTTGACCCCGATGACCGACCGGGGCTTCCGAATTTCCACCCGGGGCAGTTTGGCCGCCCGGGCGAACAGGGCCTCCATGGAGATTTTGATGCCGGGGCAGATGACGCCGCCCAGGTAGGCCCGTTCCGCGTTGAAGGCGTCCACCTTGGTGGCCGTGCCGAAGTCCACCACGATGAGGGGCGCGCCGAACCGGGCCATGGCCCCCAGGCCGGTCAGCGCCCGGTCGGCGCCCAGGGGTTCCTGGCAGAGGTTGACCAGGCCCAAATCGATGTCCTCGCCGACGACGCGGGGCCGCAAGTCGAGGTACTTTTGCAGCGCGTGGGTCAGGGGGTACATGACCTGGGGCACCACCGAGCCGATGACCGCGTCGTCCACGGAGGACAGGGGTAGCTCGAAATGGCGGAAGAAGGCGGCGATGTGCAGACCGATTTCGTCGGCGGTGCGGGCCGCGTCGGTGGACAGGCGGAACTTGGCCCGGAGCGCGTCTCCGTCGTACAGGCCGAAGACCAGGTTGGTGTTGCCGACGTCGATGACCATGAGCATAGGGGCAGACCTCCTTGGGTTGAATCGTGTTTTTGCTTATAAGGGCACCACCAGGGCCTCCAGCCGGTTGCCGACGATTTCGATCAGGCCGTAGGTGGGCGGGCCGACCCGGGGGCGGGCGATACTGCCGGGGTTGAACAGGAGTAGACCGCCCGCGTCTTGGTTGTGGGGGGTGTGGGTGTGCCCGAACAGGGCGGCGCGGGCCCCGGCGGCCCGGGCGTCGGCGGCCAGGCGGGCGGTGTCCCGTTTGACGCCGTGGCGGTGGCCGTGGGTGAGGTAAAGGGTGTGGGGCCCGGCGGTGTAGAGCTGTACCGCCGGATCCGGGGCAAAATCGCAGTTGCCGGGCAGACGAAGGGCGGGTAGCGCCGGAAAGGCCCGGACGATAGCCAGGGCGTCGGTCAGGCAGTCGCCCAGGTGAATCAGCAGATCGGGCCGCCGGGCGGCCGTCACCGAAAGCATGGCCTCGGTACTGCCGTGACTGTCGGAAAACACGAGAATGAGCATGTAACCTCCAAGAAAGAAGACAGAGGACAGGAGACAGAAGATAGGAGACAGAAGATAGAAGATAGAAGATAGAAGACAGAAGACGGGGATAGGGAACGGGGGTGAAAAAAGCCTCACGCGGGGCGGGGCGGCGCATATACTGATACAGAAGGCGCAGGCACGGCGTTTTTCCGTTCGCGCCGGAGAGGAGAGCGAAACATGGCGATTGACTATGAGGCGCTGGCCAAAATGCTGCCCGCCAACAGGCAGGGGGGCAAAAAAGCGGGCGACCTGGAGGCCTACAAGGGTCTGCTGGACACCCCGGAGGCCAAAACCCTGCGGGCGCAGCTGTCCGACGGCAAAGGGGACGCGCTGGAACAGGCCGCCGACGCCGCGGCGCGGGGGGACACCGAGGCCCTGCGCAAGCTGATGAGCCGGGTGATGGAGACCCGTGAGGGCGCGGCGCTGGTGAAGCAGGCGATGAACATCTATCGGGGCAAGAAGTAACGACCCCATCAAAGGCAAGGGCTCGCGGGAGGCGGCGATGTAATGGACGATATGGAGAGCAAAATTGGCGCGTTGTTGGCCGACCCGGAGGCCATGCAGAAGGTCATGGGCATGGCGCGGGCCCTGGGGGCGGGGGATAAAACAAAATCCCCGGTCGAAGCCGACGCCAAAAGCGGATCGGGCGGCGGCCAGGGCGAGGGGCTGGGCGGCTTCGGCGGACTGGGCGGATTGCTCGGGGGCTTGCAAAACATGGACCCCAAGCTGATGTCCGGCCTGATGCGGGTGCTGGGGGCTTACTCGGGGGAACACAGCCACCGGGAGACGCTACTGCTGAGCCTGAAACCCTACCTGCGGGTGGAACGCCAGGGCAAAGTGGAACGCGCCGCCCAGATTATGCGGATGGCTCGCACCGCCCGCATTGGCATCAAGACATTCTTGGGGGGCGAGGAGGATGCATAGCCGCTATCCGGGGACGCAGGAGGCCTTCGCGCCGCCGCTGCCGCCGTTTGTGAGGCAGCGGACGGAGCCGGTGTTTGACGCGCCGGGGGAAGAGGAGGCGTTCTCCGTCCGGGCGGAGGAGCGTCAAGAACACCGGGGAGAGGGCCGCCGCGACGGCCGTCGCCGGGAGGAACGCCGCGCCGTCCAACGGGAAGAGGAGCACAAAACCGCCCGCCATGAGGAAGAGCGCCGGGCGGAGGAGCGCAGATCCGCCCGCTACGAGGAGGAACGCCGGGGCGAAGAGCACCGGGAACACCGCCGGGAGGAACGGCCCGGCCTGTTCGGCGGGCTGCTGGGGCCGGGGATCGGCCGTTTTTTGCAGAACTTCCGGGTGGACTGGGACGCCGGGGACATTCTGCTCATCCTCATCATGCTGTTCCTGCTGCAAGAGGGGGACGACGAGGAGATCCTCATCACGTTGGGGCTGACGCTGTTTATGGGACTGTGACTCCATTAATTAAAAATTGCGGAGCCGCTGCGCGGCGATTGAATTGTTCCTATGGTAGGGGGACTTCCATGGCGAGGCGGTTGTCGGGGAGGCGGAAGACGTCGTCGGTGGGAGCGGTCAAATCCAGCCAGAGGCGGGTACAGCGGAACGCTGTTTCCCCATCGGCTTCCCGCTCCATGAGGACGGGCAGACCGTCGTCGAGGGAGAGCCAGTAGATATCGATGTACTGGGAGCCCGGGACGCGGCAGCTCAGCCGGATACAGGGTAGAACCCCGTCCCGTAGCTCGTATTCCGCCGTCAAGAGGTCTTCGTCGGCCAGGGTGAGAATATTCTCAAAAGTGGGAAGCGCCCCGACGCTGTCCGGGGTAAAAGCGCTCTCAACGCTCTGCCAGTAAGCGCTGCCCGGCGACCAGATGAAGGAGCGGCCGTCGCCGGTGATGTGATTTTCCCGGAGGGCGCCGGTGGTGTCATACACTTCGGTTTTGGTGTATCCGTCCCGGACGAAGACCTGGCGTTTGGCGGCCCCGGAGCCGGTGCCCCAGAACCACTCCACTTGCCATTCGGCCTGGTATTGGGCGGGGCGGAAGAGGGCCTCGACAATCTGCTTGGCGTTGTCCAGGGAAATGTCCACGGGCACGGGGGCCGAAGGGGGAAGTGTGGGCGTGTTGGTGGTGACCGCCGCGCCGTCGGAGGGCGGCGGGGCGCTGCCCAGCCCTGAGGCCTCGGGGGGAGCGGGCAGGACGATGTCGGGCGGATGGCTGTCAGACAGGCGGGAGAAGACATAGCCCACCGAAACGACGAGAGCCAAAAGGGTCACAAGCCCGGCCCAGAAGACGGGGTTTATCTTGCGTTTGCGGGATGACCGTCTCATAGGGTGTCACCTCCCGGGGTAAATTCCACCGGCCCCGCCGGGGCCAGGCCGTATTCGTACTGAATGGCCTTCACGATGCGCTCGCAGGCATGTCCGTCGCCGTAGGGGTTGACCGCCTTGGCCATGGCGGCGTAAGCCGCCGGGTCGTCGAGCAGGTGGGAGGCCAGGGCGACGATGTCGTCCCGCTCCACACCGGCCAGGCGGACGGTTCCGGCTTCCACGGCTTCGGGGCGTTCGGTTTCCCGG
>JAITQI010000041.1 GCA_031289065.1 Oscillospiraceae bacterium | reverse complement strand
AGTCGATGTGATCCATCCAGTACTGATCCACCATGCGCAGCAGGACGACCCGTTCCAGCTCCCGGAGGATGTCCTGCCCCATGGCTTCCTCCCGTTGCTGATAGGCCGCCTCGGCCTTTTCGTGGAGCATGGTCTTGATGTCCTCCACCTCGGTGCTCTCCAGCTCGCTCCGGGTCAGGCTGATCTCCCCCCGGCGCAGGAAAACCCCTTCAAAGGGCTGTACCAAGGCCTCCAGCCGCTCCGGATCGAAATACCGGTGTTCCCCGCTGACCTTGGCCACCGCCTGGTCGATCACGTCGGCGATCATGCCGGTGATATAGGTGTGCAAATCCTCCCCGTCCAGCACTTTTTTGCGCTGGCCGTAAATAATCTCCCGCTGGCGGTTCATCACGTCGTCGTATTCCAGCACGTGCTTCCGGGTCTGGAAGTTGCGGGACTCCACCCGTTTTTGGGCGCTTTCAATGCCGTTGGAGAGGATTTTCTGGTCGATGGGGGTGTCCTCGTCCATGCCCAGCGTCTCCAGCATGTTGGTCAGGCGGCCCATGCCGAACAGGCGCATCAGGTCGTCTTCCATGGAGATCATAAACCGGGAGGCCCCCGGGTCGCCCTGCCGCCCGGCCCGGCCGCGCAGCTGGTTGTCGATCCGGCGGGACTCGTGGCGCTCGGTGCCGATGATAAACAGGCCCCCGGCCGCCCGCACCTTTTCGGCCTCTTGGGCGGTGGTCGCCTTGTGGGCCTTCAGGCGTTCGGCGTACCGCCCCCGGGCGTCCAAAATCTCCTCGCTGTCGGTCTCGGCGGAGCCGGTGGCCTCCACGATGATTTCCTCGGGAACGCCCTGCTTCCGCAGATCGGCCACCGCCAAAAATTCGGCGTTGCCGCCGAGCATGATGTCGGTGCCGCGCCCGGCCATGTTGGTGGCGATGGTCACCGCCCCCACGTGGCCGGCCTGGGCGACGATCTCGGCCTCCTTCTCATGGTGCTTGGCGTTGAGCAGCACATGGGGGATGCCCTCCCGCTTCAGATGGCGGGACAGCTCCTCGTTCTTCTCGATGGAGATGGTGCCCACCAGCACCGGCTGGCCCTTTTCGTGGCACTCTTTGATCTGCCGGAGGATGGCCCGATCCTTGCCCGCCGCCGTCTTGTACACCGCGTCGGGGTTGTCCGCCCGGATCATGGGCTTGTTGGTGGGGATTTCAATGACGTCCAGCTTGTAGATGGCGGAAAATTCCTCCTGCTCGGTCATGGCCGTGCCGGTCATGCCGGACAGTTTGTTGTACATGCGGAAATAGTTTTGGAAGGTGATGGTGGCCAGCGTCTTGCTCTCCCGCTCGACCTTGACGTGTTCCTTGGCCTCGATGGCCTGATGCAGCCCTTCGGAGTACCGGCGGCCGAACATCAGACGGCCGGTGAACTCGTCCACAATGATGACCTCCCCGTCCCGCACCACGTAGTCGGTGTCCCGGTGCATGAGGCCGTGGGCCCGGATGGCCTGGTTGATGTGGTGGGCGATGGTCACGTTTTCCGGGTCGGACAGGTTTTCCAGCCCGAAAAAGGTTTCGGCCTTGCCGATGCCCCGGGGGGTCAGTGTGACCGACCGGGCCTTTTCATCCACCACGTAATCCCCGTCGATGTCGTCGTGTTCGGCTTTGCTGTCCAGCTCCACCACCTTGTACACCCGCAGGGCGGACACGAATTTTTCCGCCCGCTCGTACAGCCCGGTGGACGCCTCCCCCTGGCCGGAAATGATCAGCGGCGTGCGGGCCTCGTCGATGAGGATGGAGTCCACCTCGTCCACAATGGCGAAGGAATGGCCCCGCTGCACCATCTGTTCCTTGTAGATGGCCATGTTGTCCCGGAGGTAGTCAAACCCGAACTCGTTGTTGGTGCCGTAAGTGATGTCGGCGGCGTAGGCGGCCCGGCGGTCGGCCGATTCCACCCCGTGAACCACCAGCCCCACCGTCAGCCCCAAATAGCGGTAAACCTTGCCCATCCACTCGGAGTGGTACCGGGCCAGGTAGTCGTTGACCGTGACGATGTGAACCCCGTGGCCGGTCAGGCCGTTGAGGTAGGCCGGCAGGGTGGCCACCAGCGTCTTGCCCTCGCCGGTCTTCATCTCGGCGATGCGCCCCTGGTGGAGCACGATGCCGCCGATGAGCTGCACCCGGAAATGTCGCATCCCCAGCACCCGCCAGGCGGCTTCCCGCACGGTGGCAAAGGCTTCGGGCAGCAGGTCGTCCAGCTCTTCCCCGTCGGCCAGCCGCTCGCGGAACAGCGCCGTCTTGCCCCGCAGCGCCTCCTCGGACAGCCCCGCGTATTCCTCGGCCAGCGCCTCGGCGCGGTCAATCAACGGCGTCAGCCGTTTGAGCTCCCGGTCGGAATGGGAGCCGAAAATCGTTTGAATGAGTCCCATAACAGGTTCCTCCCCCCTGAAATAAAAACGTGCCGCCGGAACGGTTCCCCAGGCTCTCCCACCCCCCGGCCACGACGTGAAGCTACGTCATAATATTATAACACAGATTGGCAAGCGGAAGGTGAAAATTTTGTAACAAACGCAGCGCAAGTAAGAATTAAAACTTGCCGCGCAGCGGCTCCGCGATTTTTAATTCTTACTTTTTAATTCTTACTTGAAAAAAGGGGGCCGCCTCACCTGTCGGTGAGGCGGCCCCCTTTTTTCAGGCAGAGTAACGTTTTATGCGTTTATCTTCTTGTGTACCACCACCGCCTGCCCCGGGCAGACCAGCGGGAAGGTCTGAACGATCTGCCGCGTGACGGTGTCCAGCACGGAGACCTGATTATTCATGTTGTCCAGCAGGTAGAGGCGGCGGGTGTCCTGATCCAGGACGGCGTCTTGGACGGAGATCCCGGGGAAGGAGAGGGCGTCGATCTGGGTGTTTGTGTTGCCGCTGATGATGAAAATCTGCCCGTCTATGTACACCTCGTAAATCAGCTGGGTGTCTTCCTCAACCAGCAGGGCGGCCGGGACGCCGGCCCCCGCCGGGGCGGGCACGGTGGCCCACAGGCTCATGCCCGTTTCATAGGTGATCGCCGCCACCGTGTTATTGCCGAGCAGGGCGTAGGCGACGTCGGTCCGGGGGTTGACGGCGACAAGGCGGGGCTCGTCAGGCAGCTGGGCATCGCTGTCGGTGCGGCCGGTTGTCTCCAGCAGCCCAACCAGCTTGGGCTGAGCCATGTCGGCAACAAACACCCTGCGGTCGCGGCCGTTGACGACGATGCCCACATTGTTGCCGGGGACGGACAGGGTGATCACCTGCCCGGAATTGCCGTCGGCCAGGTACACCTCGCCCCGGGTGTCCCCCACGACGAACACCCGGTTGGCGTTCGCCGAGACGGCCAGATCCCGCGCCACGGCGGGCAGGGTGATGGACGGGGCCAGGGTGTTGTCCGCCGTGTTGACCACCCGGAGGGCGCCCTCCGCCGTGTCGGTCAGATAGAGATACCCCGTGACGGGATTGAACCCGACCTGGCCTGGGATGTGCCCCGCCAGATCGATGGACGCCTCGATGACGCCGGTGTCGGCGTTGACCATTTCCACCGACCGATTGCAGGGGTTGGTGACATAGAGATAGGCGGTGTACGCCGTGCCGGGGGGGCCTTGAATCTGCCCCACGTTTTCCCAGGCGGCGGTGTCCGCGTCCCAGACATAGAGCTCTCCGTCCACGATGTAGGATTCCCCGGGCTGGCCGACGGGGTGCTCGGCATAGAGCTGGTTCACGGAATCCAGGCTGCCCTTGATGACGCTGTTGGCCCCCGCCGGGCCTTGGGGCCCCGCCGGCCCGACCGGCCCCTCAGGCCCTTCGGGGCCCTGTTCCCCTTGCGGCCCTTGCAAGCCCTGGGAGCCCGCGCACCCCGCCGAACCCCGGGGCCCTTCCGGCCCTTTCGGCCCCGCCGGGCCTTCGGGGCCTATCGGCCCGGGCGCGCCCGCCGGGCCGCCCGGCCCCTGAGGCCCTTCCGGGCCGGGGCTGCCCTGAGCCCCTGTCGAACCGCTGTCCCCCTTGGGACCGGCAGGCCCCCGCGGGCCGACGGGGCCCATCGGGCCGGGATTGCCTTTGACCCCCTGAGGCCCGATACAGCCGGGGTCGCCTTGGGCCCCCGTGTCCCCCCGGACACCGGTCGGCCCCTGAGGCCCCTGGGGCCCGGTTGGGCCCATCGGCCCCATCGGCCCGGCCCCGCCGGTGCAGCCCTGAGCCCCCTGTTCCCCAGGTTCGCCCCTGGGCCCGCGAGGCCCTTCCGGCCCCTCCGGCCCCTGAGGCCCCATGGGCCCGACGCCGCCGGGGTCGCCCTTCGCGCCGGGGCAGCCCCGCGCCCCCGGCATCCCTTGGGGCCCACGCGGCCCGGTGAGATAGACATACTCCCGCTCGCCGCCGCAGCCGTCTCCGTTCCCGCCCAGGCAGCAGGACGTTGTATATTCATGTTTCGCTCCTTGCAAAATACTTGCCTCCATTCTATTATTCTCATGACGTCGTGGAAATCCGCCCTTTCGCGGCTTCCAAACCAGACTATGTCCACTAAATCCCCCCCCCCCCCCCCCCCCCCCCCCCCCCCCCGCCCGGGACCAAACCCCCCAGAAATTGGCCCCCC
>JAITQI010000005.1 GCA_031289065.1 Oscillospiraceae bacterium | reverse complement strand
CCCGCCACAAAAACCCCGCGCCGCAACACGGCAAATCCCATCATCGCGCCCGCGCTCACGCGCCGGCGCGGAAGAACTAATTTTCCCTTTTCATTGCAATTTTAGGAATTTCGCTTGCCTTTTGTCCTGGGATTTCTTATACTGTACATACAGAGTCGTTCCCGCCCGCCTTATCGGCCCCGCCCAGCCGACGGCTGACGTCTCACATCAATATCCGCAAGGGGGTATGCCGCGTTATGGCTTTCGCCTTTCAGGGCGGGGTTCATCCGGAAGGCCGGAAAGAATCCACCCGGCACAAGCCGATTGAAACCCTGCCGCCGCCCGGACGGCTGGTTGTGCCCATGAACATGCACATCGGCGCGCCCTGCGAACCCCTGGTCAAAGTAGGCCAGACCGTGCTCGCCGGGGAAAAAATCGCCGACAGCGCCGCTCCGGTCTCCGCGCCCATTCACGCCCCGGTGTCGGGCAAGGTTCTCGCCGTCGAGCCCATGTCCCATCCTAGCGGGGCCAAGGTGCTGTCCGTCGTGCTGGAAAACGACGGGCGGGACGCGTTGCACCCCGGCGTCGTGCCCTTTGGGTCGGTGGAATCGCTCACCGCCGAGGAACTGCTGACCATCACCCGGGAGGCCGGGCTGGTGGGCATGGGCGGAGCCACCTTCCCCACCCACACCAAAATCCGTTCCGGCCTGGGCAAGGTGAACGCCCTAATCCTCAACGGGGCGGAATGCGAGCCCTATATCACCTCGGACTATCGGATCATGCTGGAGGCCCCCGAAGAGGTCGTAGGCGGCCTGGGGGCCCTGATGAAAATTTTCGGGCTGGACAAGGCCGTCATCGCCATCGAGTCCAACAAGCCGGACGCCATCGAGGCCCTGCGGCGCACCCTGCCCAAGCGGGGCAGCCCCATCCGGGTGGCCATGCTGCCCACCCGTTACCCCCAGGGGGCGGAAAAACAGCTCGTCCGAGTGATCACGGGGCGGGAAATCCCCCCCGGCGGCCTGCCCGCGTCGGTGGGCGCGGCGGTCTTCAACGTGGATACAGCCGCCGCCCTGCACAGGGCCATTACCACCGGAATGCCCCTCATCCGCCGGATTGTCACCGTGGCCGGTTCGGGGGTGTCAAACCCCAAAAATCTGAGCGTCCGCCTGGGCACTCCCCTGTCCGACGTCTTCGCGGCCACCGGCGGCTTCCGGGAGCAGCCCCAGAAGGTCATCATGGGCGGTCCCATGATGGGCGTGGCCCAATATGACCTGAACGCCCCGGTCATCAAGGCCACCAACGCCCTGCTGGCCTTCTCCCGAGGGGAAGGCCCCACCGTGAAAAACCCGGTCTGTATCCGTTGCGGCCGCTGCGCCCGCGCCTGCCCCATGCGCCTGCTGCCGGTGTACTTATACCAATACGAGCGCAAAAACAGGCTCGACGAGTGCGAACATATGCGCATCGCCGACTGCATCGAGTGCGGCTGCTGTTCCTACGTCTGCCCCGGCCGCCTCCACCTGGTTCACTCCTTCCGAACCGCCAAACAAAAACTGCGGGATAGGGGACAGTGAACAATTAAAATTATCGTCCCCTGCCCTCCCCCCCCCATCTAACCTCTTGACAGGGGATGCCGCCCCCATGGACCACAGTTACACCCTCTCCTCCTCGCCGCACATCAAGCAGGAGGAGGACACCCGCTCGATCATGCTCGACGTGTGTATCGCGCTGGCCTTTCCGCTGATTATCGCGGTCTACTTCTTCGGCTGGCGGGCGCTGATTGTCACCGTGCTGTCGGTGGGGGCCTGCGTCTTTTTCGAGTGGGCCTACCGGGCGCTGATGAAAAAGGAATCCAGCGTGGGCGACCTGTCGGCGGTGGTCACGGGGTTGCTGCTGGCCTTCAACCTGTCGGCGGCCGTGCCCTATTGGGTGCCCGTCCTGGGCGCGTTTTTCGCCATTGTCATCGTCAAACAGCTCTACGGCGGCCTGGGGCACAACTTCATGAACCCGGCGCTGGCCGCCCGGGTGTTTTTGGCGGTCTCCTTCACCGGAGTGATGAATGTCTTCCCGGCGGTGAGCCCCGGCGACCTGACCACCCTGCCCCTCTGGGGCAAAGTGGACGTGGTCTCGGCGGCCACCCCGCTCTCCCTGAGCCTGATGAAATCCGGGATTCTCCCCGGGGAACAGCAGTTCACCCTGCAAGAGCTGCTCCTCGGGCAGATGCCGGGCACCTTGGGGGAGGTGTCGGCCCTCATGCTGCTGTTGGGCGGGCTGTACCTGCTGGTGCGCCGCGTGATCACCCCCCGCATCCCCCTGTGTTATCTGGGGACGGTGGCGGTGCTGACCTATCTGTTTCCCATGGGGGGCAACGCCCGGCTGGACTGGATGCTCTTCCAGATGCTGTCCGGCGGGCTGGTGTTGGGGGCGGTGTTCATGGCCACCGACTACGCCACCTCGCCCATCACCACCCGAGGGCAGATCATGTTCGGCGTGGGGTGCGGCCTGCTGACCGTGTTTATCCGCTATTTCGGCGGCTATCCCGAAGGGGTGTCCTTCTCCATTCTGATCATGAACGCCTGCGTATGGCTGTTTGACAAATATGCCCGGCCCCGGCGCTTCGGAACCCCGCGCCTGGCCTTTCTGCGCAGAGGAGGGAAGAAGCCATGAGCGAACGAGAAACCGCGGGCGCCCCGGCGGCGGCTGAACCAAACGCCGGGATCGGTGCCGCCCAACGGGAGACCGGCTTCGAGCCCTTCCTGAAGAAGCATCCCATCCTACACATGGCGGGCGCCCTCTTGGCGCTGACCGCCTTTGTCGCCTTCCTCCTCGGGCTCATCCACACCCAGACCGCCCCGGTCATAGCCCGCCTGCAGGCCGAAACCCTGGAGGCCGCCGTGTCGGGGGTCGTGCCGGGGACGGCCAGCTTCCAGCCCCTCCAAGCGGACAGCTGGCCCAAGCTGGTCAAAAGCGTCCGGGAATGCCGGGATGAGACGGGTGCCCTGTTGGGCTTCGCCGTGGAGACCGCCCCCAGCGGCTTCGGCGGGACCATCAGCCTGCTGGTGGGGGTTGATCCGGAGGGCGTTGTCACCGGCGTCTCTATTCTCGACATGAAGGAGACCCCCAACCTCGGCACCAAGACCGACGACCCGTCCTTCCTGTCCCGCTTCGTCGGCAAGAGCGTCGGCTTCAAGCTGGGCCCCGGCGCGGGCGACGTCCAGGCCATCTCGGGGGCCACCGTGTCGTCCACCGCCGTGGCCGGCGGCGTGGCGGCGGGCATCGCGGCGGCGCTGCAAATCACCCAAGGGGAGGGAACCGTGGGATGAACAAGACCCTGGCTCAGTTCCGCAACGGCCTGTTCACGCAAAACCCCACGCTGGTGCTTCTGTTGGGCATGTGTCCCGCGCTGGCGGTGTCCACCACCCTGCTCAACGGGTTGGGCATGGGCCTGTGTGCCACCCTCGTGCTAATCTGTTCCAACACGGTCATCTCGGCCCTGCGCCGCCTGATTCCGGAGAAAATCCGCATCGCGGCCTACGTGGTGATCATCGCCGGCTTTGTCACGGCGGTGGAAATGCTGCTGGGGGCCTACCTGCCGTCCCTCTCCAAGAGCTTGGGGCTGTTTATCCCGCTGATCGTGGTCAACTGTATCATCCTGGCCCGGGCCGAGGCCTTCGCCTCCAAAAACGGCGTGGCCCGCTCCGCGCTCGACGGCCTCACCATGGGCCTGGGCTTCACCATGTCCATGGGCATCATCTCCCTGATCCGGGAAGTTTTGGGCAACGGCACGCTGTTTTCCAACGGCAAACCGGTGGGTAGCGCCGACTTTACCGGCCTGGTGCTCATCCCCCCCGACGTCTTCCCCCCGGTGCTGGCCATCGCCATGCCCATGGGCGGCTTCCTCACCCTGGGCTTCGTCATCGCCGCCATGCAGCGCATCATGTCCCGGCGCAGAAAGGAGGGGAAGGCCTGACAATTGACAGTTGACAGTTGACAATTGACAATTTCCAACAGGGACGTCCCGGTTGTTGTTGTCCGTTGCCCGTTGTTTTGGGGTCCTTTGTTCGGCGTGGTCTATGGATGTCCGTGTATCGGAACAGCGGTATTCCGTCGCTCAAATCAAGCGCCTTGTCGGCCCCGTCGCCGAAAAGTACGGCGTGTAGCGGGTCTTCCTGTTCGGCTCCTACGCCCGGGGCGAGGCGTCGCCGGACAGCGACATCGATTTGCGTGTGGACGAGGGCCGAATTCGCGGCCTGTTCGAGTTGGCGGGCTTCCACCTCGATTTGGAAGAGCGCCTGCGGGCGCGGGTGGACATACTGCCCAGCGACAGCCTCAACCCGGCCTTCAGACAAAGAATCGCGGGGGAGGAAATTCTGATCTATGAATAGAGATCAGCGGAATATAGATATTTTGGCGCATATTGTTTCCTACTGCGATCAAATCGAGGAGACAAAGCGGCGGTTGGGCCATGAGTTCAATCTCTTTGAACCTGATTTCGTCTATCAAAACGCCGTGGCCATGTGCGTCCTGCAAATCGGGGAACTGGCCAAACATTTAGACGACGACTTCATTCGGACGTTCGACGGGCGTCCCCTGGCGGCAGATTCGCGACATGCGCAATATGATGGCCCACCAATACGGCAGCGTGAAAGCAAAAATTCTTTGGGATACTGTCGCCGCCGACATCCCCCGCCTGAAACTCTTTTGCGCGGAACTATTGGAGCGGTTTGGCGTTCCCGCGCCGCCCGCGCTTTTTGAGGACGAGAAGGAATAGCGGCGCCCCCGGCAGAACAGCCACAGAAGGGAGAATGTGTCCGCCAATGGATGTAACCCGTTTGTTTTCCATCGCGTTGGGCGCGATACTCATTGAAAACTTTGTGCTGGTGCGCATTTTGGGCATCTGCCCGTTCCTGGGGGTGTCCAAAAAAATGGACACCGCGCTGGGCATGGGCATGGCGGTCATCTTCGTCATGGGGGTGTCCTGCGCGGTGACTTGGGCGGTCAGTACACTGCTGCTGGTGCCCTTTGAGCTGGAATATATGCGCACGGTGGTGTTCATCCTGATCATCGCGGCGCTGGTGCAGCTGGTGGAGATGTTCCTGCAGAAGGCCGTCCCCGCGCTGTACAGCGCCCTGGGCATCTACCTGCCCCTGATCACCACCAACTGCGCCGTGTTGGGCGTGGCCATTTTGGTTACCGACGCCGAAAACCCGTACACCCTGCTGGAAGCGGTGGTCTACGGCGTGACGGCGGCCATCGGCTTTACCCTGGCGCTACTGTTGTTTTCCAGCATCCGGGAGCGGCTGAACTTTTCCGAATACCCCGAGAGCTTCGAGGGCTTCCCCATCGCCCTGATCACCGCCGCCCTGCTGGCCATGGCCTTCATGGGCTTCTCGGGCCTGAAGGTATTTTAAGGGACGGCGTTTCCGCATTCTAATGTCTGTCGTCGGAGGTCACTCGTATGAGTATCAACGTATTATATGCCGTGCTGGTGTTGGGCGGCGTGGGGATTGCGCTGGGCCTGCTGTTGGGCGTGGCCTCCCGAGCGCTGTCCGTCCAGCGGGACGAACGGTTTGACGCCATCGTGGCGGCGCTCCCCGGGGCCAACTGCGGCGGCTGCGGGTTCGCCGGGTGCGCGGCCATGGCCCAGGCCCTGCTCGACGGCAAGGCCGACGTCACCGCCTGCCCGGTGGGCGGCGAATCGGTGACCACCCAATTGGGAACACTCTTGGGTGTGGAAACCAAAAAGAACACCCGGCTGACCGCCCTGGTGCGCTGTTCCGGCGGCGTCCGGGCCAAGAAAAAATTCGAGTACAACGGCCTGTCCGACTGCGTGGCGGCCATGAAACTGGGCGCGGGCGGCCCCTTGGCCTGCCCCTTCGGCTGTATCGGGCTGGG
>JAITQI010000106.1 GCA_031289065.1 Oscillospiraceae bacterium | reverse complement strand
GGGTCAGCGGTCGTTTTCTTGGGCGGCCCAGGCCAGGGCGTCTTCCAGCGTCCAGCAACGCCAGTCCCGTTGGGCGGTTTGGATGCGGCGGTAGGCGGCGCGGGGGCCGTCGCTGGTCTGGAGCATGTCGCCCAAGGGCTCGTCCATGCGGAACAGCACCCCCAGGGCGGCGGGGGCGGAGGCCAGGTATTCGATGTCCGCGTTGAGGCGGCCCTCCCGGACGGCGGTGATGTTCCAGCGGGCCACCAGGGCGTCCACGTTCAGATAGTTGCAGACGAGCACCAGGGCAATCGAGGCGCAGGCCAGCCAACGGAAGAACCGGAAGCCGGGCCGCCAGAGCTTGAGCAGCAGGGCGAACAGCAGCACGGCCACCCCGGCTTCGCACAGCAACACCACCACCCGCAGGGTGGTCATGCCGTAATACTCAACATACAGGGCCATGCGCTGTACCGCCGAGGCCAGCATCAGGGCGGTTTGGCCGGTGACGATGGTACACACCACCCGCAGGACGAGACCCTGGCGGCTGTCCCGGACGCGGCAGAGCTGCAGGGTGGCCAGCACGGCGGCCAGGTTGAGCAGGGTTACGGCGAAGAGTTCAAAGAAGCCGCTTCGGGCGTACTCAGCGAAGGTCATGTCGGTGGGCGGGGCGCCGGCGAATAGATAGGAGAACTGGAGGCCCAAAAACAGGGCGTAGATCGCCGCGAAGGGGATGAGCGCGCCGAGGGCGGCGGCGGCGGGGGCTTTGCCGTCCGGGGCGGGGGGGATTTCTTGGGGTTTGACGGTTCGCCCGTCCTGCCCGTGGCGCACGCCCCACAGCAGGCTGTACAGCAGCCAGCCCAACGCAAGCCCCCAGAACAGGTTGCCCACATGGGGCCAGACGGCGACGCTGAACACGGTGTTGAGTATCCCTACGACCAGGTCGGAAAACCCTTTGTCGGACAGGCACAGCAGAAAACCGACGAGGGCCAGGGCGGGCAGCGCGATGAGAAACCCCAGCAGCACCTTAAAGGCGGTTTTCCAACCGGCGGACTTCGTCGTCCCGGCGAGCGCGCCGGGGGGCTTGCCGATGTGGACGAAGGGCAGGACGAACATATCCCGGAGCAGGTCGCCCAGAAACCGGGGGCGGCTCCAGTCGTAAACGGACAGCCCGGCGGCCAGCAGCTGCTGGGTCAGGGCCAACATGAGGAAGACAAGGAGGTTGACCGCCCGCAGCCAGGGGGTGTCAAACAGGGCGAAGCACAGGGCAAGAAGCCCCAGGGGGACATAGAGCGCCATCGCGGGGCGGTTGGCGGGGCGTTTGTCCCGGCGGTGCATCCAGGCCGAGAAACCCAGCCAGAAAAACAGCAGCAGAGACAGGCCCAAGCCGGCGGGAAACAGCGGGGCGGCCAGCACTTCGGCGGTCAGAAAGCCGAACACCCAGCAGAGGGGAATTAGAAGCCTGTCCAACCGGTCGTAGACCACGGGGGGTTTGGGCGGCGGCGGCGTGTATGTCCCCAGGCCGGGCCAGAGAGGTTGCGGTGGGGGCCCATAGCCGGGGGGGTATCCGTAGCCGGGGGGCGGGGCCTGCGTTCCGAAGGGGGACGGGGGGGGCGGCCCGTAAGGCGGCGGGGGCGCGGGGGACGTCTGCCCGGCGGGCACGGATGGGGCGGGCGGCGAAAGCGGACGCGGATCGCCGGTGGGGGTGTTGGGCGGTTCATTCATGGGTTTGCGCCTCCTCGACAAATTCCAGCAGGTCGGCCGGCTGACAGCGCAGCGCCTGGCAGAGGGAAGCCAGGGTGGAAAAGCGTATGGCCCGGGCGTGGTTGTTTTTGAGGACGGACAGGTTGGCCGCCGTGATATCCACCCTGTCGGCCAGCTCGCCCAGAGACATCTTGCGGCGGGCCATCATCACGTCCAGATTGACCACAATCGGCATGGCGGCCACCTATATGACCAGGCTGTTGTCTTCCCGCAGCTCGGCGGCCTTGCGCAGGCATTCGGCGAGCAGCAGGCAGAACAGCCCGGCCACGGCAAAGAAGGGAATGAACAGGGTGTTGTAATACCAGATGATCCGGCTCAGGGGGTAGAGGGTCAGCAGGTAGATTTCCCGCACCAAAACGAAGCCGGAGATCAGGAAACAGCACCAGGCCACCCGGCGCATGTACAGCGCGTTTTTCAGGGTGAAGGGGGAGTCGAGCCGGGTGTTTTTCAGGACGCCCCGGCACTGCCACATGGCCGCCAGGGTACACAGCCCGCAGAGGTAAAACACGGTCAGAGACACGGCGTAGTCGCCGCGCAGCTCGGGCAGCACCGCCGAGGGGCTGGCCAGATAATCAAAACTCGGCGGGCCGTACCGCCAGGCCAGGACGAAGGGAAGCAGGATCAGGGAGGCCACGTTGCACAGCAGGATCCCCCAGACGGCCCACTCCAGCAGGCGGGACAGGGGTTTCATGGGTACGGGGCGCATTCGCATCACTCCTTCTGCTCTTACTATAACGGATGTGATCTCATTTGTCAATCGTTTTTTATCGATAATCGATATTTTCTTGTTGAAGGACGGGTTGGCGGCGGGGGACGAAAATCCCCCTTGACAAGTTCGCCCCTTGGTATTATACTTATATATAAGACCAAAACACAATAAGACCGGAGGCGACGTCATGAAATCCGCGTTGGACGGCAGCGGGCCGATTTTCCTGCAGATCAAGGAGAGCATCGAGGAGGATATTTTGTACGGGCGGTTGGGGCCGGACGAGCAAATCCCCTCGAACAGCCAGCTGGTCAGCTTTTATAACATCAACCCGGTCACGGTGCTCAAGGGGGTGAACCTGCTGGCGGAGGAGGGCCTCATCTACAAAAAACGCGGGATGGGGATGTTCGTCAGCCCGGAGGCGCCGGGTATTTTGCGCAAGCGGTTCCGAGAGGCGCTGGAAAACGGGCAGTTGCAGGCGCTGGTGCGGCTGGCCAAGATCTTGGGCCTTGGGCGGCAAGAACTGCGCGACATGATTGACAAACTGTGGGAGGAGAAATAGGTATGCTGCACTGTGAAAATGTCACCCTGCGTTACGGCAGACAGGCGGCCCTGGAGGCGGTCAGCTTTCGTGTGGCGGAGAACGCCATTTGTGGCCTGCTGGGGCGCAACGGCGCGGGGAAAACCTCGCTGCTGGCCCTGCTGGCCGCCTACCGCCGCCCGACCTCGGGGGCTGTGCGGGTGCTCGGGGCGGATCCCTATGAAAACGCCCGGGTCATGCCGCAAGTGGCCCTCATCTACGACAAGAACGAGAGCACCAGCAGTCTGACGGTCAAAAATATCCTGGCTCTGGCCGCCGCGTTCCGGCCCAACTGGGACGCGGACTACGCCGCGACCCTGGTCAAGCGCTTCGAGGTGCCCGTCAAAAAGAGCCTGTCCGTCCTGAGTCACGGGCAGCGGGCGGCGGTGCACGCGGTGGTCGGTCTGGCCGGGCGGACGCCGGTCACCCTGTACGACGAGGCCTATCTCGGCATGGACGCCGCCTATCGCAAGCTGTTTATCGGCGAAATTTTGGCGGATTACATGCGGTACCCGCGCACCATCCTGTTTTCCACCCACTATATCGGGGAGATGGAGGGGCTGTTCAGCGAGGCGATTGTCCTGGACGGCGGGCGCGTCCTGCTCCATGAGGACTGCGACACCCTGCGGCAGCGGGGCGTGACGGTCACGGGCCCGGGGGCGGCGGTGGACGCCTTCGCCGCGGGGCGGCGGGTGCTGTCCGCCCGGGCGTTGGGGGGGCAAAAGGAAGCGGTTTTGTACGGCGCGCTCACCGAGGCCGAGCGAGCCACGGCCCGGCGGGACGGGTTGGCGCTGTCGGCGGCGCCGTTGCAGGATTTGTTTATCCATATGACCGAGAAGGGCGGGACTGAAGATGAAGCGTAATGTTGTGCTGCGGGTGGCCGGATACCAGTTCAAAAAACTGGGCGTCTCTACCCTTTGCTTCCTGGGCATTTACGGCCTGGGGCTGACGGCGCTGGAAATCGTTTTGGCCGCCTTGGGCGAACCGGAGGTGCTGGCCGTCACAGACCATCTCCCCATGGTTGCGCGGATATTCGTGATCGTGATGGGCATCGTGTCGCCCCTGGTGTATGCGGGGCCGTACCTGGCTGTGGGGGTGACGCGGCGGCAGTTCGCGGCGGGGTTTATGCTGGCGGGCGTCGGGCTGTTGTTGGGGTTTTCCCTGTTGTTTTTGGCGATTG
>JAITQI010000088.1 GCA_031289065.1 Oscillospiraceae bacterium | reverse complement strand
TACAAAGGGGCCAAGGTCTGGAAAAAAGGCGTCGGCATCCTGACCGCGCCCCAGTACCTGTTCGTGGCCTACGGCCCGGACTCGCTCCACATTGAGGCCTTCATCAAGTATGCCCTGCTGCCCGGCGTCTATATCGGCGAAATGGGCATAACGGGCTTCTTCGGGGCCGCCCCCAAGGGCATACTCCGGAGCCGCGTCACCCAGTTGGAAAACTACATCGCCAGCCTGTGGCAAAACGCCCAGCCCTCCCCGTGGAACGGACAGCCGCGGTAACAAAATCTCCCTTAAACCCCCGCTGGGGCCGTCTTTCGACGGCCCCAGCGGTTTTTTACGCCTTTACAGGCAGCGGCGGCGGCGTCCGCAGCCGCGGGGAACCAGAAGCAGCAGCGGCCAGAGGTAGCACATCGTTTTTCACCCCCTTCCCGGGGCTGTCCACCCCGGGGGTAGTCTATGCCGCGGGCAAGCTCACGGTTCGAGTCGCGGCGCGACTTGAACCGTGAGCTTGCCCGCGAATGAAAAATTACGCGGGGGTGGGCGGGGTAGGGGGGCGGGGGGAGGACTTGTGTCGATTCCTCTTGGCAAACCCCTGAAAACGCGCTATAATAAAAAAGTGTTCCTGTTTTTTTGCCTCCGGCCTTTGGCCTCCGTCTTCTGTCCTCTGTTTTCTTTCTTCTTTCTTGTCTTCTATATTTTCATCTGAAGGTGCTTGGCAATGGTATTTTCAAGCCTTCCGTTTTGGTACGCCTTCTTTCCCCTGTGTATGCTGTGCTACTTTATCAGCCCCCGTATCGGGTGGCGAAACGGTGTTTTGATCGCCTTTTCGCTGCTCTTTTACGCGTGGGGCGAGCCTGTCTATCTCTTTTTGATGCTGGCCACGGTGACGGTCAACTACGGGATGGCACGCCTCATCGGCAAACGGAAGGGCACGCCGACGGCCAAGGCGGCGCTCATCGTCACGGCGGTGTTCAACCTGGGGGCGCTGGGGCTGTTCAAGTACGGCGGCATGTTCACCGACGCCTTCAACGCCCTGACCGGGCTGCACATCCCCGGGCCGGGGCTGGCGCTGCCCATCGGCATCTCCTTTTACACCTTCCAGGTGTTCTCCTATGTCATCGACGTCTACCGGGGGGAGACCGAGGCCCAGCGCTCCTTCCCCAAGCTGCTGCTGTTTGTCACGCTGTTCCACCAACTGGTGGCCGGGCCGATTGTGCGCTACAACCACATCGCCGCCGAGATCGACCGCCGGTCGGCCGACGCCGCCGCCATGTGGGCGGGCATCGAGCGGTTTGTAGCGGGGCTGTTCAAAAAGGCCGTGCTGGCCAACATCTGCGGCTCCCTGGCCGCCACCTATTTGGACCCGGCGCGGCTGGGGTCGCTGGCGGTGTTGGAGGCCTGGTTTGGGATCGTCATGTTCGCCCTGCAAATCTATTTTGACTTTTCGGCCTACTCCGACATGGCCATCGGCATGGGGCACATGATCGGTTTCCACTACCACGAAAACTTCAACTACCCCTATACCGCCCGTTCGGTGTCCGAGTTCTGGCGGCGGTGGCACATGTCCCTGGGCACCTTTTTCCGGGATTATGTCTACATACCTCTGGGGGGCAACCGCCGCCGGATGTATCTCAACCTGCTGATCGTGTGGTTTCTGACCGGCCTGTGGCACGGGGCCAGCTGGAACTTCGTGCTGTGGGGGCTGTATTTCTTCGTGTTCATTGCCCTGGAAAAGCTGTTTTTGCGCCGGTGGCTGGAAAAAATCCCCCGGGCGCTGTCCCACCTCTATTTGGTGCTGGTGGCCCTGTTCGGCTGGGTGTTCTTTTATTACACCGACCTGGGGGAGGCCATGACCTTTTTCGCCCGCCTCTTCGGGGTGGGTGCCTCCGGCTGGACAAACCCCGGCTTTGAAACCACCCTGCTCAACAACATGTTCTTTATCGCCCTGGCCGTGGCGGCCTGCTTCCCCCTGGTGCGCCCGCTGAAGAACATCTGCCGCAACCTGGAGCGGCGGGGCCTCGGCGCGGCCCGGACGGTGTTCGGCCTGCGGTGCGTCTCGGCGGCGGCCCTGCTGTTCGTCAGCACGGTCATGCTGGTGGGCAACAGCTACAACCCGTTTATTTATTTCCGGTTCTGACCGGGATTTTTCCGTCCTTCCGAAAGGAGGCCGCCGCGGTGGCAGACACAACCACGTTGCAAGACAAACCCCAGGACATCCCAGACATCCCCCCCCTGAAAGACAATGACTCCGGGGGCGGCCCGCCCCCCTTGCGGTACCGCCTGGCGGTGGCCGTGTTTTTCGCGGTGCTCACCGTGGTGGGGGTGCTGAGCTTCACCCTGACCAAGCCCACCGTTTCCGACATCGAAAACCGGCCGCTGGAAAAAAGTCCGGTGTTCACCTGGGCCGCCCTGGCCGACGGCAGCTTTACCGACGGCTTCGCCACCTATTACGCCGACACCTTCCCCGACCGGGAGGGGCTCATCGGGGCGGCGGCCTGGCTGCGCGGCCTGCGCGGCCTCAAAGCGGGGGACGAGGTGACCATCCACTGGGATGTGGGCAGCACCACCGACGCCCAACCCAACCCGGACGACGAGACGCCCGTCCCCACGGCGACGCCCACGGCGAAACCCACCCCCACGGCGCTCCCCTCCGCCGCGCCCTCGGAACCCCCGCCTCCCACGCCCTCGGTCATCCCCTCGGCGATCCCTCTGCCCGACGACATCGAGGGGGAGGTGCGCTCCGGCATCCTGGTGGTGGGGGACACCGCCCTGGAGCTGTTCGGGGCCTCCTCCGCGGCCAGCGAGCGATACGCCAACCTGGTCAACGGCTTCCGCGAGCGCTATGAGGGCAGCGTCAAGGTCAACGTGCTTCTCACCCCCACCAACGCCGCCTTCAAAATCCCCGACCGGTACAAAAGCATGAGCGCCGACCAGCGGGCCGCCATCACCTACATATATGACCGCCTGGACGAGGGGATCAACACGGCGTGGGTATACGACGCGCTGGCCCTGCACAGCGGGGAATATCTCTATTTCCGCACCGACCACCACTGGACGGGGTTGGGGGCCTATTACGCCTTCGCCGAGCTCATGACCTCCCAGGGGCGGAGCGCCGCGCCGCTGGACAGCTATGAGACCGTCCAGCTGGACGGATTCCTGGGCAGCCTTTACAACGCCGTGGGCGGGGACGACGCCATGAAAAAGAATCCCGACTACGTGATCGCCTACCTGCCCCATGTGGCATACGAGATGGTGGGCTTCGAGAAGACGGCCCTGGACTCGCCCTATCCCATGAAGCTGGTCTACGGGCCGAACGAAATCAGCACCTCCAACAAGTACATCGCCTTCGCGGGCGGGGACGTGGCCTATGTCAAAATCGTCACCCAAAACAAAAACGGCCGCCGCCTGATCGTCTTCAAGGAGTCCTTCGCCAACGCCATGCTGCCCCTGCTGGCCGACCAGTACGAGGAGGTTCACGTGGTGGACTTCCGGCACTATACCCGGAGCGTGGACGCCCTCATTCAGGCCAACGGCATCAACGAGGCTCTGTTCATCGACTACATCGCCGCCGCCGGGGCGGGCATCCAGGTGGATCGGCTGGAAAAATTGTTTTCCTATTGACGGGACGGGGAACGAAACGGGGGCCGGGGATTTTTCCCCGGCCCTTTTGCCGCCCGTTTGCCTCCGGGCATATCCCGGCGTTCCCCCGCATAGAATACACCGTCTCCCAACGGTAACAAAAGCGTGACAAAAAATGACTAATGTTTACATAAATCGAAAACGGTAACATGTTTTCCCCGCTTCAAAGGAAAAACTTGACTTTTCCCCCAGAACGAGTTATACTGCCATGGGTACAAGTCAGACACATCTTCATCTTTTCGGAGGTCTTTTCATGAGATACGCATGGCGCCTGGGCTTGCGGCGGGTCACCGAGACGCTGCGCAGCCGGAGCGTGGCGCTGTCCCTGCTGGCCTGCCTGGTGGTGTTGGTGTTTTTCCAGTTTATCACCAGCCTCAACCTGTACGTGATTTTCGACGGGGACAGCCTAACCGTTCACCAGAGTTACGCCGAGGACGCCCATATCGCGCTGGCCGAGGCGGGCATCAGCCTCAACCGGGACGACTACGTCTATCTGCCCGAATCCGTCGGCGGCGTGGTGGAAATTCATATTGTGCGCACCAACACGGTCTATCTGGACGTCTACGGGGAAGAGCTGCGGCTGTCCACGGTGGGCGGCACGGTGGGCGAAGCCTTGACGCGGGCCGGGTACGCCCCCGGCGGTCAGGATGTGGTGGAGCCCGATCTGGCCACGCCCATCGAGGGCGAAACCGCCATCACGGTTTGGCGGCGGGAGACCCGGCTGGAAACCGAAACCGAGGAAATTCCCTTTGAGATCGAGCGCCTGGAAAAGCCCTCTCTGCTTATCGGCAAGGAGGAGACCGTCCAGGAGGGCGAGCCCGGCCTGAAAACTTACACCTACGAGGTGTCCCTGCGCAACGGCGTGGTGACCGACAGGCGGCGGGTCGCCGAGACGGTTTCCCTGGCGCCCCAAAACACCGTCATCAACTACGGCACGAAGAAGCCCACGCCGCCCCCCGCCCCGGCCAGCATCACCATCAAGTCCAATCCTGTCCTCCAGCCTTACGGCGACGGCGTCGAGGGCGGTTCCATGGTCATTCCCTCCGGGGAAACCCTCTACTATAAGAAGGTTCTCAACGTCTCGGCCACGGCCTACACCACCGAGGGCTACACCAACAAGCTCACCGCCACCGGCGCGGTCGCCCGGGTGGGGATCATCGCGGTGGATCCCCGGGTCATTCCCCTGGGCACCAAGGTGTACGTGGAGATTCCCGGCGGGCAGTTCTTCTACGGGCTGGCCGTCTGCGGGGACACCGGGGGCGCCATCAAGGGCAACATCATCGACCTGTTTTTCAACACCACCGCCGAATGCTGGAAATTTGGCCGCCGCCCGGCCATCGTGTATATCCTAGATTATTGAGGCCGCGGCCTTCTGCGCGGTTCCGTGCGCGAGAAGCCCTCTCCCCTTGGCGAACGGTTTGTGGAAAGCCGCTTTTGCCGTGTGGGGTTCGGGGCTTCTCCGCTTTTTGGGGGGATATATGGCGGCGTGTACAATTCCACGGCAAAATTCCCCGGCAAAACGTCCGGGCGGTCTTGACAGAGGGAGAAATGTGTGGTACTATAGTTTTCTCTGTGTGACACAGCGAAGCCCATGACAGGAGGGGGTTGCCCGTGCTGGACAGCTTGAAATCGACCCCCCGGGTGGTGGGGGTTAAGCAGACCCGGAAGGTTGTTTTGGCCGGGGAGGCCCAAACCGTCTTCGTGGCCCGGGATGCCGAGGCCCGTGTGGTTCAGCCGGTGCTGGCCGCCTGTGAACAGGCTGGGGTCCCAGTGACCTGGGCGGAGACCATGGCCGAGCTGGGCGCCGCCTGCGGCATCGAGGTGGGGGCGGCGGTGGCGGCGATCCAATTGACAAGCGACAATGGATAATTGACACGTTTGGAGCGAGGGAGCCTTTTTTTGTGTTTTTTGGAATATATGCGTATATTCCTGAGACAATATTATTTTGGGGGTTCAGATGAATTTTCTGGCTTCCGGAAAGGAGAGCAAACATGCCCACATTTAACCAGTTGGTGCGCCACGGCCGGGAGAAGACGACCTACAAGTCCACCGCCCCCGCGCTGCAGAAGGGGCTCAACACCATCAAGCGGGAACTGACCGACCTGTCCAGCCCACAGAAACGCGGCGTATGTACGGCGGTGCGGACGGCCACCCCTAAGAAGCCCAACTCGGCCCTGCGGAAAATCGCCCGTGTGCGCCTGTCGAACGGCATCGAGGTGTCGGCCTACATCCCCGGCGTAGGGCACAACCTGCAGGAGCACAGCGTCGTGATGATCCGGGGCGGACGCGTCAAGGATATCCCGGGCGTGCGTTACCACATCATCCGCGGCACCTTGGACACCCAGGGCGTCAACGGCCGCCGTCAGTCCCGCTCCAAGTACGGCGCGAAACGACCCAAAGCGGCCACAAAGTAGCGCCCTCATCCGGCCTCCGGCTCCGCGCCGCTGGCTTTTCGCAAAGCGTTCCCCCGGCTTGGATGTGAATCCTCGGCCGGGCGCGAACGGGAGCGGGCACGCTTTCGAGTACCTATGAAATTCATTGTTGTGAAGGAGGGAAGCAAAGTGCCCAGACGTGGATTTGTACCCAAGCGGGACGTTTTACCCGATCCGCTGTATAACTCCAAGCTCGTCACCAAGCTGGTCAACGGAATCATGCTTGACGGGAAAAAAGGAGTGGCCCAAAAGGTCGTATACGGCGCTTTTGACATCATTCGGCAGAAGACCAAAAAAGAACCCCTGGAAGCCTTTACCCAGGCCATGGAGAACATCATGCCCTCCCTGGAGGTCAAGGCCCGCCGCGTGGGCGGCGCGACCTACCAGGTGCCGCTGGAAGTCCGGCCGGAGCGCCGTCAGACCCTCGGCCTGCGCTGGCTTGTGTCCTACGCCCGGAACCGGGGCGAGAAGACCATGGCCGAACGCCTGGCCGGCGAGCTGATGGACGCGTCCAACAACACCGGCAACGCCGTCAAAAAACGGGAAGACACCCATAAGATGGCGGACGCCAACAAGGCGTTTGCGCATTATCGCTGGTAATCCCCGACGTCTAAATTGACAATTGACGATTGACAATTTAGGAATCGCGCAAAGCGCGACGACATGTATTTCCCCCCCGCGGGGGTATCAAAATTGCCGCGCTGTGCGCGGCTCCGCGATTGTCAATTGTCCATTGCCAATTGTCCATTGTCGTCAATTGTCCATTGTCAATTGTCATCGTCACCGAAGGGAGTCCACTCATGCCACGCCAAGTCTCTCTTGAGAGAACACGAAATATCGGCATTATGGCCCACATCGACGCGGGCAAAACCACCACCACCGAACGCATTCTGTTCTACACCGGCCGCAATTACAAGATCGGCGAGGTTCATGAGGGCACGGCCACCATGGACTGGATGGAGCAGGAGCAGGAGCGGGGGATCACTATCACGTCGGCGGCCACCACATGCCTGTGGAAGGATCACCGCGTCAACATCATCGACACCCCGGGGCACGTGGATTTCACCGTTGAGGTGGAACGCAGTCTGCGGGTGCTTGACGGGGCGGTGTGTGTCTTCTGCGCCAAAGGCGGGGTGGAGCCTCAATCGGAAACGGTTTGGCGCCAGGCCGACCGCTACAACGTGCCCCGCATGGCCTATGTCAACAAAATGGACATCATGGGCGCGGATTTCTACCACGTAATCGATATGATGCGGGATCGGCTCAAGAGCAACGCCGTACCGCTACAGCTGCCCATCGGGGCGGAGGCCGACTTCCGGGGGCTGATCGACCTGGTGACCATGAAGGCGCACATCGCCTATGACGAACTGGGCAAGGACATCCGGGAGGAAGACATCCCCGCCGACATGCGGGAAAAGGCCGAAACCTACCGCAGACAGCTGGTGGAAGAGGTCGCCATCTTCGACGACGCCCTGATGGAGCGTTATCTGGAGGGGGAGGACATCCCGGACGACATGATTCACGCGGCCATTCGCCGGGCCACCATCGCCGTGCAGTTTGTCCCCGTGCTGTGCGGCACCTCTTACCGCAACAAGGGCGTGCAAAACCTGCTGGACGCCATCGTGGCCTATATGCCCTCCCCGTTGGACATCCCCGCCATGACCGGCGTCAATCCGGACAACGGCGAGCAGGACAGCCGCCCGGCGTCCGACGAAGCCCCCTTCTCCGCGCTGGCCTTCAAAATCATGACAGACCCCTTCGTGGGCAAGCTGTGCTTCTTCCGGGTCTACTCGGGCACCATCGCCTCGGGGGCGACCGCCATCAACTCCACCAAGGGCCACCGGGAACGGTTCGGCCGGGTGCTGCTGATGCACGCCAACCACCGGGAGGACGTGGAGCAGGTCTACGCCGGGGACATCGCCGCCGCCGTCGGCCTGAAGAACACCACCACCGGCGACACCCTGTGCGACGACAAACACAAGATCGTGCTGGAGTCCATGGAGTTCCCCGAGCCGGTCATCCGGGTGGCCATCGAGCCGCGCACCAAGGTCGGTCAGGAAAAAATGGGGATCGCCCTGTCAAAGCTGTCCGAAGAGGATCCCACCTTCAAGACCTACACCGACCCGGAAACCGGCCAGACCATCATCGCCGGCATGGGCGAGCTGCATTTGGAAATCATTGTAGACCGTCTGCTCCGGGAGTTCAAGGTGGAGGCCAACATCGGCAAACCCCAGGTCGCCTACAAGGAGACCATCCGGGGCACGGCCGACGTGGACCACAAATACGCCCGCCAGTCGGGGGGCCGGGGCCAGTACGGCCATGTCAAGATCATCGCCGAGCCCAACGAGTCGGGCAAAGGCTACGAGTTCCTCAACAAGGTCGTCGGCGGGGCCATCCCCAAGGAGTATATTTCGGCCATCGACGCCGGGATCCAGGGGGCCATGCAGGCCGGTGTCCTGGCCGGGTATCCGGTGGTGGACGTGAAGGTGACCCTGTACGACGGCTCCTACCACGAGGTGGACTCCTCCGAAATGGCCTTCAAAATCGCCGCTTCCATGGCCTTCAAGGAGGCCTGCCGCAAAGCCAGCCCGGTGCTTCTCGAGCCCATCATGAAGGTGGCGGTCACCGTGGCCGAGGAGTACATGGGCGACGTGATCGGCGACCTGAACAGCCGCCGGGCGCAGATTCAGGGCATGGAGAGCCGGTCGGGGGCCCAGCAGATCGAGGCCTTCGTGCCGCTGAGCGAAATGTTCGGCTACGCCACCGATCTGCGCTCCCGCACCCAGGGCCGGGGCGTCTACGCCATGGAGCCCAGCCACTATGTCGAGCTGCCCAAGAGCCTTCAGGAAAAGCTGGCCGACCGGCGGTAGGGCATGGGAGCGCGGGTTGCAAAAAACACTTGCAAAATCCCTACAAACACGTTAAAATAGTTCCGTTACGTTTCGTCTGTTAAAAACCGGAAATATAAGGAGGACATTGCGCACTATGGGCAAGCAAAAATTTGAGCGTTCCAAGCCCCACGTCAACATCGGCACCATCGGACACGTTGACCATGGCAAGACCACGCTGACCGCCGCTATCACCAAGGTGCTCGGTTTCTCGGGCAAGGCCAGCTTCATGGCCTATGACGCCATCGACAAGGCCCCCGAAGAGAAAGCCCGCGGCATCACAATCAACACCGCCCACGTGGAGTACGAGACGGACAACCGTCATTACGCCCACGTCGACTGCCCCGGCCACGCCGACTATGTCAAGAACATGATCACCGGCGCCGCGCAGATGGACGGCGCTATCCTGGTCGTGTCGGCCGCCGACGGCCCCATGCCCCAGACCCGTGAGCACATCGTGCTGGCCCGTCAGGTCGGCGTGCCCTACATCGTGGTCTACATGAACAAGGTGGATCAGGTGGACGACCCCGAACTGCTGGAGCTCGTCGAGATGGAAGTCCGCGAGTTGCTGAGCAAGTACGAGTTCCCGGGCGACGACATCCCCATCGTCAAGGGCTCCGCCCTGGAGGCCCTCGAAAGCACCTCCACCGATCCGAACGACCCCGTGTACAAGTCCATTCTCGACCTGATGGACGCCGTGGACGCCTATATCCCCACCCCCGAGCGCAAGGCCAACCTGCCCTTCCTCATGCCTGTTGAGGACGTGTTCACCATCACCGGGCGCGGCACCGTCGCCACCGGCCGTGTGGAGCGCGGCAGCCTCAAGCCGGGCGAGGAAGTGGAGATCGTCGGCATCAAAGACACCCGCAAGACGGTGGTCACCAGCATGGAAATGTTCCACAAAACCTTGGATTACGTCGAGGCCGGCGACAACGCGGGCTGCCTGCTGCGCGGCGTGGCCAAAACAGACATCGAGCGCGGCCAGGTGCTGGCCAAGCCCGGCTCCATCAAGCCCCACACCAAGTTCCAGGGCCAGGTGTACGTGCTGAGCAAGGAAGAGGGTGGCCGTCACACGCCGTTCTTCGGCAACTACCGTCCGCAGTTCTACTTCCGCACCACCGACGTGACCGGCGTCATCAACCTGCCTGAGGGCGTTGAAATGTGTATGCCGGGCGACAACATCGAGATGGACGTCGAGCTCATCACCCCCATCGCCATCGAGGAAGGCCTGCGCTTCGCCATCCGCGAAGGCGGCCGCACCGTCGGCTCGGGCGTCGTCATCAAGGTCACCGCGAAATAAGAATCTCACGCGATATGAAGGGGCCGTATCCCGGTTGGGGTGCGGCTCCTTTTCGTGTCACAAGTCCTTCTATTTGCAAGGCAAATTTTGCGTTTTTTGTGCGGTGTTCCTCTGAGCGGTGGGCGCGGCGGGGCTGTATTCCGGGGTGGGGTACGGTCTTTTTTGTCGTCCTGCGTTTCCCATTGGTGGAAATGCGTTCCTTTGTTGCTGTTTTGTTCCATTCTCAGTTCGTGTAATTTTCCCTAAACATATTGCGCCGCAACGGTTATGTGCCGGAAAACATTCCCTGTGGATTTGGCGCATATCGTCCCGATAATAGACATGTAAGGCAAAAACCGCGGTTTGTTTGGAGGCGTGTCCGCAGGGGCGGCGATTTGCGAAGGCCCTTCAAAATGGATACGGCAGGACGCTGTATCCCCATCATCAAGGAGGAATTATTCATGCGAATCCAGAACAACATCATGGCGATGAACACCCACCGGCAGTTGGGCGTCAACAACCTGAACCAGACCAAGTCCACCGAGAAGCTGTCCTCGGGTTACCGCATCAACCGCGCCGCCGACGACGCGTCCGGCCTGTCCATCAGCGAGAAAATGCGCGCCCAGGTGCGCGGTCTCAACCAGGCCTCGGCCAACGCCCAGGACGGCATCAGCCTCGTGCAGGCGGCTGAAGGCGCTCTGCAAGAGACCCACAGCATTCTGCAGCGTATGCGGGAGCTGTCGGTCAAGGCGGCCAACGACGTCAACCAGGACGAAGACCGCAACGCCATCAAGGCCGAGCTCGACCAGCTGACCTCCGAGATCGACCGCATCGCCACCACCACCAACTTCAACAAGCGCACCCTGTTGGACGGCTCCCTGGCCGACGACGGTCTCAAGCTCCAAGTAGGCGCCAACGCGGGGTCGGATCAGACCATCGAAGTCAAGATCGCCCAGCTGGACGCCGAGGGCTTGGAGATCGACTCGCTGGACGTGAGCGACAACGAGAAGGCCCAGGCCTCCATCACCTCCCTGGACGCGGCCATTCAGACGGTATCCAACCAGCGCTCCGAGCTGGGCGCCGTGCAGAACCGCCTGGAACACACCGTCGCCAACCTGGACACGGTGTCCGAGAACCTGCAAGCCGCCGAGAGCCGCATCCGGGACGTGGACATGGCCAAGGAAATGATGGCCTTCACCAAGAACAACATCCTCTCCCAGGCCGCCACCGCCATGCTGGCCCAGGCCAACCAGGCCCCGCAAACCGTGTTGCAGTTGCTCCAGTAATCCGTGCTCTTTTATGGAAAACACAGCGGGGAGTCCGATTGGCCTCCCCGTTTTTGTTTTCGGGCCGTTGGGTCGCCTGTGTCGTCAACTGATTGCGGGGCAGCGTTTTCGTTAAAATATATTTTGTTGATTTGTATGGTTTTTTCGGCTGGAGGAGCCTGCCCGGCGCCCTTTGTTGGTTGAGGATTGTCCCCGGCGGGGGCGGGGATTTTTTCTTCTTTCTTCTTCATTTTTCCTTCTTCATGGAACGTCTGGACGGGCTATATATTGTGTGTAAAGTAGTTTCGGTTTACATGTTCTTGTGTCTTGGGGCGCAAGGGGTTTGCTTCGCAAACGAAAAGCGACACCGCGCCCCCTATGGCGGGACGTGAGGACGGTGTCATTTTGCCGTGTTCCCGATGTGGAAACGGGGGGCTTTATGCAACCCGCGGGACGTCGAGGACGCCGCCCCCTACAAAGGGACGGGGGGAAAGCGGTGTCATTTTTTCATTTTTCATTCTATTGTTCCCCCTCTTTTGTGGCACACTACGCGGAGAGGGAGGTGAAACCCGTATGGCGGAGAAACGAAAGAAGGCGGTTCCGGCTTATGTCTCCTTTCCCACCCAGGCCGACGCGCCCGATCCGAAGACCGGACAGATCGAGCCGGGGGAGGAGGAGGTCAAGGCGGTGCGCAACTGGGGCATAGAAAACAAGCTGTAACCGGCGGCGGGCGGGGGTCAGATACGGGGGTTTTTGCGGCCTCCGGTTTTCTGACCTCCGCTCTTTGTTTTGCCATGAACTGCCGTTGATAGAAAACATTTGCATTTCTGGGGGGGGAAATGGTATACTATGAAAGTATATGCTCGGTCGTTTACTGGGCTGTCCGTTTCGGGCGAGGAGGGCTTGCATGAGTTTGGGAAAATTCTATCTGACCACGGCCATCCCCTACATCTCCCACGTGCCCCATTTGGGGAACGTCTACGACCCCGTGTTCGCCGACGCCATCGCACGCTACAAGCGCCTGCGGGGGTACGACGTCTACCTGCTGACCGGCACCGACGAGCACGGGCTGAAGATTCAAAAACAGGCCGAGGCGCTGGGGATCACCCCGCAGGCCCACGCGGATCATATCGTCGGCGAGGTCAAGCGCATTTGGGACCTGATGGGCGTGTCCTACGACCAGTTCATCCGCACCACCGACCCGGCCCATCAGCGGCGGGTGCAGAAAATATTCAAACAGCTCTACGAACAGGGCGACATTTACAAAGGCTCCTATGAGGGCCTGTATTGTCTGCCCTGCGAGACGTTTTACACCGAAACCCAAGTGTCCGACGGGGGCGGGGTCTGCCCGACCTGCGGGGCCAAGCTGGACAAGGCCTCCGAGGAAGCCTACTTTTTTAGGCTCTCCAAGTACGCCGACCGGCTGATGGCCCACATCGAGGCCAACCCCGATTTCGTCGTCCCCGAGTCCCGGAAGAACGAGATGATCAGCAACTTCCTCAAGCCAGGTCTGCAAGACCTGTGCGTCTCCCGCACCAGTTTTTCCTGGGGCATCCCGGTGGACTTTGACCCGGGGCATGTGGTCTACGTGTGGATCGACGCGCTGACCAACTATATCACCGCCCTGGGCTTCGAGGCGGACGGGCCCTCCGGCCCGCTGCACGGGACATATTGGCCGGCCGACCTGCATATTATCGGCAAGGACATTCTCCGTTTTCACGTCATCTACTGGCCCATCATTCTCATGGCCCTGGGCCAGCCCCTGCCCCGGCAGGTGTTCGGCCACCCGTGGCTGCTGTTCGGCGCGGAAAAAATGTCCAAGTCCACCGGCAACACCGCCTATGCCGACGCGCTGGCGGCGGAGTTCGGCGTGGACGCGGTGCGCTATTACCTGCTGCGGGAGATGTCCTACACCTCGGATTCCTCCTTCACCCGGGAGCAGTTCATCCAGCGCCTCAACGCCGACTTGGCCAACGACCTGGGCAACCTGCTGTCCCGGACGGTGGCCATGATCGATAAATATTTCGGCGGCCTCCTGCCGGAGGCGCGGCGGGGGGAGCCCTTGGACGCGCAGGTGCTGGCCCTGGCCGACCAGGTCGTCGGCGCTTACAACGATTATATGGACCGCCTCCAGGCCTCCGCCGCGCTGACCGAGCTGTGGAAGCTCGTCGGCCGGGCCAACAAATACATCGACGAAACCCTCCCCTGGGCGCTGGGGCGCGACCCGGCCCAGACCCCCCGTCTGGCCGCCGTGCTGGGCACCCTGCGGGACGTTTTGCGCCGTTTGGCCCCCTGCCTGGCGCCCATTATGCCGGACGCCGCCGAGAAACTGCTGGCCCAAATCGGGCCGGAGGGCGGGCCGGTGAGCAGAGGGCCCGCGCTGTTCCCGCGGGTGGGCGATAAGAAGACAGAAGACAGGGGACAGAAGACAGAGGGGACGCCGGAGGCGGCGGACGCGAAGGCGGTCGCGCCGTCGGTTGCGGCGGACGGGCTGATTGGGATCGACGAGTTTGCCAAGGTGGAGCTGCGGGCGGCGCTGGTGCTGTCCTGCGAGGCGGTGCCCAAGTCGGACAAGCTGCTGCGCCTCACGGTGGACGCCGGGGAGGCGGAGCCCCGCCAGGTGGTCAGCGGCATCGCCCGCTGGTACGCGCCGGAGGGGCTTGTCGGGCGCACCGTGCTGTTGGTCAAAAACCTCAAACCGGTCAAGCTCCGAGGCGTGGACAGCCGGGGCATGATTCTTTGCGCCGAAAACGACCCGGAGGACGTCCGGGTGATCTTCGCCCCGGACGGGGTCAAGCCGGGGGCGGTTGTCCGCTGACAGGGAACCCGCCGCGCCGGCGCCTGTCTCTCCCCGTACTCTCTGGAAAGCCCGAGGCGATGTGATGCAACTGTTTAACAGCCGCGACGCGGCGTATAAGACCCCTTTTGGGGCGGTGACGGCGGGGGCCGACGTGACGCTGACCATCCGGGCCCCCCGGGCGTTGGCGGTGTCGGAGGCCATGCTGTGCGTGGCGTTCGAGTTTGACCGGGAGACCCTTGAGCGGCCCATGCGCTGGCTGGGCCTGGACGGGGATCACGACCGTTACGCCGTCACGTTGCCCACCGGGGGCCGATTGGGGCCGGTGTGGTACTATTTTTCCCTCAAACGCTTCGACCGCCCCACCATGTACATCGGCCGGGACGCCCACGCGGGCAACGGCGCCTGCGTCCTGACGGCGGAGCTGCCCCCCACCTTTTTGCAGGTGGTCTACGACGGGGCCTACCATGTCCCAGACTGGTACGGGCGGGGGGTCACCTATCACATTTTCCCCGACCGGTTTCATCGGCTAAAGACGCCCGACCCCGCCGGGCTGGCGGGCCGCCGGACGGTACACAAAAACTGGAACGACACGCCGGATTATCTGCCGGACGAAAACGGCGAAATCCACAACCGGGACTTTTTCGGGGGTTCCCTGGCCGGTGTGGCCGCCAAGCTGCCCTATTTGCAGGGGCTTGGGGTGACGACGCTCTATTTCAGTCCCATTTTCGAGGCGGCCTCCAACCACCGCTACGACACCGCCGACTACCGGGCCGTGGACCCCATGCTGGGTTCGGAGAAGGACTTCACCGCCCTGTGCCGCAAGGCCGAGGACCTGGGGATCCGGGTCATGCTGGACGGGGTGTTCAACCACACCGGGTATGATTCCCGCTACTTTAACGGCCGGGGCACCTACCCCGAGCCGGGGGCGCACCAGTCCAAGGATTCCCCCTATTATCCCTGGTACGAATTTCAGGAATGGCCCTTTACCTACGACTCCTGGTGGGGCATTTACACCCTGCCCCAGGTCAACGAGATGTGCCCGGACTACACGCGGTTTATCTTCGACGGGCCGGACAGCGTCATCCGCCATTGGTTGCGGGCCGGGGCGTCCGGCTGGCGGCTGGACGTGGCCGACGAGCTGCCCGACGAGTTCATCGCGGGGCTGCGAGCCGCCGCCCGGGCGGAAAAACCGGACGCCGTTGTCATCGGAGAGGTCTGGGAGGACGCCACCACCAAGGTGGCCTACGACCGCCGCCGCCGTTACCTGCTGGGCCACGAGCTGGACGGGGTGATGAACTACCCCCTGCGCAACGCCCTGCTGGGGTATCTGCTGGGGGGCGACGCCGTCCGCTTCCGGGACGAGATGGAGTCCCTCCGGGAGAATTACCCCAAACCGGCCTTTTACAGCCTGATGAACATCATCGGCACCCACGACACCCCCCGGGCGCTCACCGTGCTGGGGGCGGAGGGGCCGGAATACCAGCTGCCCCGGGAGGGCCGGGCCGCCTTTCGCATGGCCCCGGAGCAACGGGCCCGGGCGGCGCGCCGCCTGAAGCTGGGGGCGCTGGTGCAGTTCGCCTTCCCCGG
>JAITQI010000064.1 GCA_031289065.1 Oscillospiraceae bacterium | reverse complement strand
CAGCGCGTGCGCCGCCGCCGTGGTCATATCGATGCCCACGGACAGCTGCTGGTCGATTTCCGACGCGGCGTGCAGGGCGATAGACGTCCCGTTTTCTTCGGCGGCCTCGGCCAGGCTGGCGGTAAAACTATTGACCGTCAGGATGGCGATCAGGACAAAAACCGCCGAGATCACAGCCCCGATGGGCAAAAGCAGCTTCCATTTAATCGCAAAGTTTCTTAGCATATTCGCACCTGCTGACAATCAAAAAATCTGTATTCATAGACAGGGAAACGCGGGTCGCCCCCACTGAAAAAATGGGCGAAATCTTCATCTATAGATATCGAAACAAAGGACGGTTTCGTTGAGTTATGGCATGTATAAAAGAAGAAAAGCCCCGGGAGAGCGTCGCAGTTCCCCCCGGCGATACGGGCCTGCGGTTGGACGTTTTCTTGGCCCGGGAGACCGAATTTTCCCGCGCCGCGCTGGCCCGCCTGTGCGCTGAGGGACGTGTGACGCTGGCGGGCCACCCGGCGGGCAAAAACTATCGGGTGTCCGCCGGGGAGCGGTTCGACCTGGACATCCCGCCCCCCGTCCCCGCCGAGGCCGAGCCCCAGGACATCCCCTTGACCGTGGTCTACGAGGACGGCGACCTGCTGATCCTCGACAAACCCCGCGGCCTGGTGGTGCACCCGGCGGCGGGGCACCGTGACGGCACCCTGGTCAACGCCCTGCTGTATCACCGGGGCGACGAGCTGTCCGGCGTGGGCGGCGTGGCCCGCCCCGGCATCGTCCACCGGCTGGACAAGGACACCTCCGGCCTCATCGCCGTGGCCAAAAACGACTTCGCCCATCGGGGGCTGGCCGCCCAGCTGGCCGACCACGAAATGGCCCGCGTCTACGAGGCCCTGGTGGAGGGTCGCCTGCGCCAAAGCGAGGGCACGGTTGACCGCCCCGTGGGGCGCGACCCCAAAAACCGCAAACGCATGGCGGTGGTCTCCGTCGGGGGCAAACCGGCCGTCACACATTATGCCGCCTTGGCCGACCTGCCCGGCGCGACCCATGTGGAATGCCGCCTGGAGACCGGCCGCACCCACCAAATCCGCGCCCACATGCGCTGGCTGGGCCACCCCCTGCTGGGGGACAAACTCTACGGCGGCCCCGACCGCTGGCGCCTCGGCGGCCAATGCCTGCACGCCAAGCAGCTCGCCCTCACCCACCCCCGCACCGGCGAGCGCCTGACCTTCACGGCGGAGCGCCCCCCTTATTTCGAGGAACTGCTGGCGCGGCTGAACGAAAACGGCTGACAAAAAAGAAGCCGCCCCATAAAAAAACAGCCCCCGAAAGGAGCCGTCCCCATGACCTATGAATTCACCCTCAAAACCCCGAACCAAGCCCTCCTCAACATCACCGCCCAAGTGACCCAAGCCGTCCGGGACAGCGGCGTCGCCGAGGGCCGGGCCCTGGTCTACTGCCCGCACACCACGGCGGGCGTCACCATCAACGAAAACGCCGACCCCGACGTGACCCGCGACCTGCTCCTGGGCCTGGACAAAGCCTTCCCCGACCGGCCCGAGTTCCGCCACGCCGAGGGCAACGCCGCCGCCCACCTCAAGGCGACCTGCGTAGGCGCCAGCGCGTCCCTCATCATCAAGGGCGGCCGCCCGCTGTTGGGCACCTGGCAGGGCGTCTACTTCTGCGAGTTCGACGGCCCCCGAACCCGGACGTTCTACGTCCAAGTCGCCCAGGCGTGACCTTACCCGCCCTTCCGCAACAACCGCCAAACCGCCGCCGCCGTAATCGCGAACAGCGCCGCCAGCCCCGCCAAAGCCGCCTCCGGCGACCAGCCCAGCTCCCCCCGGGCCGCCTGATAGCTGCCGATGAAGCCGAACAGGATAAACGCCCCCGCCGAGATCAGCTTGACCGTGCGCTCCGGGATGCGCTTGGCCAGCGCGACGCCCACCAAAATCCCCACCCCGTCGGCAATCAGCATCCCGGCGGTGGTGCCCAGCAGGACGCCCAAGGGATGCGCGGGATACCGGGCGGCGATGGCGATGGTGGCCAGTTGGGTCTTGTCCCCCATTTCGGCGGCGAAAAAGGCCAGCCCCACCGTGAGCACCGGCCCGAAGCGGGAGGGCCGGGCGTCCTCCCCGTCCAGCTTGTCCCCTCTGAGGGTCCACAGGCCGAAAAAGATGAAGGACAGCGCGGCGATCAGCTGAATCCACGCCCGAATGTCGTCAAACCCCGCCAGCAACGCCCCCGCCGCCACCGCCAGCCCGTGGTTGAGCAGCGTGGCCAGCAGCACCCCCAGCATGACCCGAGAGGCCTTGTACCGCGTCGCGAAGGCCATGGCCAGCAGCTGGGTCTTGTCCCCCATCTCGGCCAGCACGACCGCCCCCACCGCGAACAGCGAAGCGCCCCAAAATCCCATCCGTCATCAAACCCCTCAAACAGTTTCATAAAAGAAAAAACCTTCGACACAGCCCCCCGCAAAAACGGGAAACCGTGTCAAAAGTCTCGTTGCCCCCCGCCCGATCGCGTGAGACCGCAAAGCCAGGCGGCGCGCCGCCAGCATGTTGACTTTGCGCGAAAAACTACTCCCCTTTAACAGGGAGCAGTGTATCACACGGGGCGGGGGCTTGTCAAGGGCAAAAACGAACCCTCGTCCCCAACAAGCGCCGCCGCCAGCCGTTCCGCCGCCGCTTCCGCCG
Organism: Oscillospiraceae bacterium; assembly: GCA_031289065.1. Lineage (GTDB taxonomy): Bacteria > Bacillota > Clostridia > Oscillospirales > UBA929 > JAIRTA01. The sequence goes on along the minus strand of JAITQI010000064.1, from coordinate 827 downwards.
CCGCGAAGTCCATGTGGGCCGCGTAGCAGTCGGCCAACCGCTCCCGGGCCGTCCGGGCCTCCCCCAGCGCCGCCGCCGCGTCGTCCAGCAGAGCCCGTTCGGTCTTGTGCAAAAAACGCAGCCGGGAACGCTGGGCGCGAATCCGTTCGGCGTCCGGGCAGGCGTCCAGCCGCATCCGGCGGAAGGGAACCCCGTCGTAGGGGAGCGGATCGCTCGACGAAACAAACCCCAAGTCCAAGCCGGGCAGCAGCAGATGTTCCAGCTGTTCCTCCGGGTGTAAGGGGCAGTAGCAAGCGTAGGCCTCCTGCCCGGCGTCCAGCGCCGCCGCGAGGAGGGGCGCCAGGAGAAACGGGGCCAGGCCGTAGTTGTCGTTGAGCTCGTAAATCCGCCCGCAAAGCTCCCGGGCCGTCTCAAAGAGGCAGACCGGCCCGTCGGGGGTGAGGGCGCTCAAAAACCGCTTGTGCGCCGCCCCGCCGCCCCCCGGACGGATTTCCCGGGCGATGATCCCCCGCGCCCGCCGGGCGAGAATCGGAGGGACATCTCCGTCCAGCGCGGCGTCGAACCGTTCGTCCGCCAGCGCCCGGGCCGCCGCCAGCCCCCGCGCCACCCGTGTCTGAGGGGCCAGGACGGCCTCGGCGAGCCGCCGAAGTTCCCCCCGTTTGGCCTTGAGGGCCGCGGCGTCCCCATACGCCCCCAAATCCACATACCGTTCCACCGCGAGGGGCAGCAGCCCCGCCGCCCCACGGGGCTCCGTCCCGTCGGCCACCACCGCCCCCAGTTCGGGAAAGAAGGCGCCCGCGAGTTCCTCCGGGGCCTCCGGGGCGCAA
>JAITQI010000011.1 GCA_031289065.1 Oscillospiraceae bacterium | reverse complement strand
CTTGGGTGCCTTCACCTACGAAATCCGCCTCAACTACCCCCTCGAAGCCGAGGAGGGCGGCGCGGTGCTGCTGGCCGCGATGATCGACACCATGCAGGTGTAACGGATAGATACGGCCTGCCGCTCAGTTCACGTTAGGAAGGATACCACACACATATGCGCAACAGTATTTTTGTCAAAGGCGCCCGGGAGCACAACCTGAAGAATATCGACATCGAGATTCCCCGGGACCAGCTGGTGGTCATCACCGGCCTGTCCGGTTCGGGCAAATCCTCCCTGGCCTTTGACACCATCTACGCCGAGGGCCAGCGGCGGTATATCGAGTCCTTGTCCTCATACGCCCGCATGTTCTTGGGGCAGATGGAAAAACCGGACGTGGACTACATCGACGGCCTTTCCCCCGCCATCGCCATCGACCAGAAAACCACCTCCAAAAACCCCCGCTCCACCGTGGGCACCGTCACCGAAATTTATGACTATCTCCGTCTGCTGTGGGCCCGCATCGGCATCCCCCATTGTCCGCACTGCGGCAAGGAAATTAAACAGCAGACCGTGGATCAGATCATTGATCAGCTCCTCGCCCTGCCCGAGGGCAGCCGTTTGCAGGTCATGGCCCCGGTCGTCCGCGCCCGCAAGGGGGAACATCAAAAGGTGTTCGAGGACGCCCGGCGAGCCGGTTATGTCCGCGCCCGGGCGGACGGCTCCATGTACAGCCTCGACGAGGAAATCAAGCTCGACAAAAACAAAAAGCACACCATCGACATTGTGGTGGATCGTCTGGTCGTCCGGGAAGAGGTGCGCCGCCGCCTGACCGACTCGGTGGAGACCGCCGCCGCCCTATCCGGCGGACTGGTGGCCGTCAATCTGCCCGCCCCGGAAGGGGAGGGGAGCGCGGAGGAACGCGACCTGCTGTTTTCCCAAAACTACGCCTGCGAGGAATGCGGCGTCTCCATCGAGGAGCTGACCCCTCGCATGTTCTCCTTCAATAACCCTTACGGGGCCTGCCCAACCTGCACCGGCCTGGGCGACCAGTACAAGGTCGATCCCGACCTCATCCTCCCCGACCGATCCCGTTCCCTGTTTCAGGGGGCAGTCAAAGCCAGCGGCTGGACCGGAGCGGAGGAGGGCACCATTGCCCACATGTACTACACCGCCCTGGGCAAAGCCCATGGGTTCGATCTGCACACGCCCGTCGAAAAGTTCTCCCCCGAAGCCCTCGACGCCCTGCTGTACGGCACCAAAGGGGTCAAGCTGGAGCTGCACTACCGCACAGCCCGGGGTTTGGGCACCATGCGCCAGGCCTTTGAGGGGCTGGTGGGCAACCTGGAGCGGCGCTACCGGGAAACCCAGAGCGAATGGGCCAAACAGGAAATCGAAACCTGCATGTCCTCCGTCCCCTGTCCCGACTGCCACGGCCTGCGCCTCAAAAAGGAGAGTCTGGCCGTCCATGTGGGCGGGCAGAGCATCGCCTGGTACACGCAACTGTCGGTCAACTACGCCCTGGCCTTTTTGGACGAACTCGCCCTGCCCGAAAAGGACGCCATGATCGCCGGACGCATCCTCAAAGAGATCCGAGAACGCCTGGGCTTTCTGCAAAGCGTCGGGCTGCAATACCTCACCCTCTCCCGCCAGGCGGCCACCCTGTCCGGCGGCGAAAGCCAACGCATCCGCCTGGCCACCCAAATCGGCTCCTCCCTGATGGGGGTGCTCTACATCCTTGACGAGCCCTCCATCGGCCTGCACCAGCGGGACAACAACAAACTGCTGGCCACCCTCACCCGCCTGCGTGACTTGGGAAACACCGTGCTGGTGGTGGAACACGACGAGGACACCATGCGGGCCGCCAACCATCTCATCGACGTTGGCCCCGGGGCGGGCATCCACGGCGGGCACGTCATCGCCGCCGGGACGGTAGACGAGGTGTGCGCCTGCCCCGCCTCCATCACCGGGCAGTACCTGACCGGGCAAAAGTACATCCCCGTGCCAACCAAACGCCGCCCCGGCAACGGGCACAGCCTTGTCGTCAGGGGCGCCTGCGAAAACAACCTCAAGAACATCGACGTGTCCATCCCCCTGGGGGCGCTGACCTGTGTCACCGGCGTGTCCGGTTCGGGTAAGTCCTCCCTGGTCAACCGCATCCTCTACAAGCGGCTGGCAGCCGACCTCAACCGCGCCCATACCCGGGCGGGCAAACACAGCGGCATCGAGGGCCTGAAATACCTGGACAAGGTCATCGACATCGACCAGGCCCCCATCGGGCGCACCCCTCGCTCCAACCCGGCCACCTACACCGGCGTCTTCGGCGACATCCGGGAGCTGTTCGCCTCCACAGCCGACGCCAAAATGCGGGGCTACGGCCCGGGGCGGTTCTCCTTCAACACCAAGGGCGGCCGCTGCGAAGCCTGCGCCGGAGACGGGCTTCTCAAAATCGAGATGCACTTCCTCCCCGACGTCTACGTCCCTTGCGATGTCTGCAAAGGCCGCCGCTACAACCGGGAGACGCTGGAGGTGCGTTACAAGGGCAAGAACATCTTCGAAGTGCTGGAGCAGACCTGCGAGGAAGCCCTGTCCTTCTTTGAAAACGTCCCCAAGATCGCCCGTAAACTTAAGACCCTCAATGAGGTCGGCCTGGGCTACATCAAGCTCGGCCAACCAGCCACCACCCTCTCCGGCGGCGAGGCCCAGCGGGTCAAGCTGGCCACCGAGCTGAGCAAACGGGCCACCGGCAGCACGATACACATCCTCGACGAACCCACCACCGGCCTGCACATGGCCGACGTCCACCAGCTCATCGAGGTGCTGCACCGCCTGGTGGACGCGGGCAACACCGTGGTGGTCATCGAACACAACCTGGACGTCATCAAAACCGCCGATTACATCATCGACCTGGGCCCCGAAGGTGGCGACGAGGGCGGTTACATCGTTGCCCAAGGTACCCCCGAACAGGTGGCCGCCTGCAAGGAATCCTATACGGGACAGTACCTGCGGGGCAAACTGAAACATCACCCGTAAGGGGAAACCCCTTACAGACATACCAAATATACCATATTTTGTTTCTCTAAATCGAGAATATCCACATCGCATCAACCAAGCCCAAAAATCAAGGGGTGGTGTTTCTCAACATTGAGAAATCACCCGCGTTTATGCGGGTTTTCAAAACTGACACAAACGGGGCACTGATATAGGCGCCACACCCAGGCTGCATCCGCAGGTCAAACGCCGTCGAACCGACCCCCCCCGGCAAACGCGAATTTCCCCACCCCAAACAACAGGGAGGTCATCATTATGCCCGTCGTCTACTGTTTTTCCGCCACCGGCAACAGTCTCTACGTCGCCAAACGAATCGCGGCGGCCCTCGGCGGGGAGGTGCGCTCCCTGTCACGCCCGGACGCCGTCTGCGACGAGAAGGTGATCGGCTTCGTCTTCCCCGCCTATTTCTGGGGTCTGCCCAACCTCGTAGACCGCTTTCTCCGCGACCTGCCCCCGCCCGCCAAGGACGCCTACCTCTTTGCCGTAACCACTTACGGCGGGGCGGCCCCCGGCGTGTTGGGCGCGGTGGGCAAACGTCTGCGGGAGAAGGGCCTCCGCCTGTCCTACGGCGGGAAGCTCAAAATGCCGGACAACTACCTGCCCGCCTACACCGTCAAGGACAGCGAGGCCATCCGGCTGCGGATCGACCGCGAACTGGACGCCCTCATCGAGGATGTCGTCCACTCCAAACGAAAAGCCGTCGCGGCCTACACGCCACTCAGTCGCCTCGTTCACAGGCAGTTTCCCGCCCACCAAAGCGACTGCGACAGCCATTTCACCGTCTCCGCCGCCTGCACCCGCTGCGGGGTCTGCGGTCGCGCCTGTCCCGTGGGCAACATCGCGCTCCCCCCGGAGGAGGGCCCGCGCTTCGCGCACCGCTGCGAACTCTGCCTGGCCTGTCTCCACGCCTGCCCGGCGGCGGCCCTCGATTGGAAAACCGGCACGGTGGGCAAAGCGCGCTACCGAAACCCGCACATCACACCCCAGGAACTGATCGACCTGTGTGCCCCGAAGGTTGCCCAGGGAGAACCTGTCTCATAATGTAGGCAGTATCGGCTATGGAATTGGGACTGTAAAGAGGGGGACTTTTGCCGTGGCGGAACGAAACAGCGACGCCTATTATAACCAACTATACGGGCACGCCACCGTCAATTTAGAGGTGACCACGCTGACCGAATACCTCAGCGCGGTCTTCGCCGTCGCCCGGTTGTACAGACGGGTGCTGTCCCGGGGCCAGGCTGACATCGCCTGGGGCATTGAATCCGCCGCGTACCGTGAACTCGCAAAGAGCGGCGAAAGGCCCTCTCAGGAGCGGCTGAAAAACTATCTGGAACGCCTGACGGGCGCGGTCAAACATCTCCACGACCCCGAGTTGGAGCGGCATAAGGGCATCAAACTGCTGGCGCACTTGCAGCACAACGGCGCCAAAACCTGTCTGCTGGACTTCAGCTTCAACCCGCTGGTGGCCCTCTGGTTCGCCTGCTCCGCTGAGCCGAAGAGCGATGGCACGGTATACGGCGCGAATGCGAACGGATTGACCTCCATCGAGGAGGACAACGACCTTGACGCGTTGTTTAAGCGCCCCGACGCGGTGTATCTCTTCGATCCGCCGCCCCTCAACCGGCGCATTCTCAGTCAGCAAAGCGTCGTCGTAAGCCCGGAAGGGCGTGTGGACAAAGAAAACCACATCACCTTCGTGATTCCGAGCAAACGCAAAAGTGACCTCCTAAAGGAATTGGCGCTGGACATTTGCGAAAATGTACTGGGAAAAGAACACCCCAACACCGCCACAACTTACAACAACATCGGACCCGTATATGACAACCAAGGCGAGTATGACAAGGCGCTGGAATGGTACCAAAAGGCTTGGCCCATTGGGGCAAACAAATTAGGCCCGAACCATCCCAACACCATCACGCTGAAAAGAAACATGTCCATCGCCTATCGCGCCGCCTACCCCACAGGCGACTTCATCGCCTGGCTAAAGACGATCACCCCGCCCGAAAGGACACCCCCCTCATGATGGACAAAGCCCTAACCCTCCTCCAAACCCAATACGGCTACCCATCCTTCCGGGACGGGCAGGGCGAGGTCGTCGAGGCGCTGCTGGCCGGGCGGGACGCGCTGGCCGTCATGCCCACAGGGGCGGGCAAATCGGTCTGCTTCCAAATCCCCGCCCTGCTGCTCCCCGGCGTGACGCTGGTCGTCTCGCCGCTGGTGTCCCTGATGAAGGATCAGGTGGACGCCCTGCGGCTGTTGGGGCTGCCCGCCGCCTTCCTCAACGCCACCCTCGACCGGGAGGAGGAGGGCCGGATTCGGCGTTTAGCGCTGCAAGGGGACTACAAACTGCTGTACGTGGCCCCGGAGCGGCTCATGCTGCCCGGCTTTTTGGCGCTGGCCGCGCAACTGCGTTGCCCGCTGGTCGCCATCGACGAGGCCCATTGCGTCTCCCAGTGGGGCCACGACTTCCGGCCCAGCTACCTCGACCTCAAAGAGTTCATCGACCGCCTGCCCGTCCGCCCGGTGGTGGGCTGCTTCACCGCCACCGCCACGCCGGAGGTGCGGGCCGACGTCATACAAAAAACCGGCCTGCGCGACCCCTACACCCAGACGCTGAGCTTCGACCGGCCCAACCTGTTTTTTGACGTGCGCGCCCACGCGGACAAACCGACCTCCGCGCTGGAATTCATCCAAAGCCGCCCCGGCAAGGCGGGCATCGTATACTGCGCCACCCGCAAGACGGTGGAAACCGTGCATGAGCTCCTGCGGCGGCAAGGGGTGTCCGCCGTGCGCTACCACGCCGGGCTGGACGTGCGGGAGCGGACGCAAGCCCAAAACGATTTCGTCAACGACCGCGCCGAGGTCATCGTGGCCACCAACGCCTTCGGCATGGGTATCGACAAATCCAACGTGCGCTATGTCCTGCACTACAACATGCCCAAGAGCATGGAGGCCTACTATCAGGAGGCCGGGCGCGCCGGGCGGGACAGCCAGCCCGCCCATTGCCTGTTGCTGTTCGCCCCGGCCGACGTGGTGACCGCCCAACGGCTGATCAGCCAGGGCGACAACGCGGAAAACGACCTGGCGCTCCTGCGCCGCATGACCGACTACTGCCACGCGGCGGGCTGTCTGCGGCGGTTCATCCTGTCCTATTTCGGCGAGGAAACCGACAAGGACTGCCGCAACTGCGGATACTGCGCGGGCGAGGCCCAGGCCCAGGACGTCACGGTGGAGGCGCAAAAGGCGCTCTCCTGCGTCAAGCGCATGGGGGAGCGGTTCGGGGCGGGGATCGTCTGTCAGGTGCTGCGCGGTTCGCGGGACAAGCGGGCGTTGGCCTACGGCTTCGACCAACTTTCGACCTACGGCATCATGAAGGAGTATCCGCTGTCCGCCCTGCGGGAGCTGATGGAGTTTCTGATCGCGCGGGGCTTTTTGCGGGTCAGCGCGGGGGAGTACGCCACCCTGTCGGTGACGCCGGACGGAATGCGCTTCCTGCGCGGCGGCGAGCGGCTGACCATCCGGCGGGCGCTGCCCGTCGCCACAGCGCGGCCCGGTCGGAGCGGCGCGTCCGGGGCGGACGGCGAGGTTCACCCGGCGCTGTTTGAACGGCTGCGCACCCTGCGGCGGCAAATCGCCGACGCCGAGGGGGTGCCGCCCTACGTCGTCTTCTCCGATGCCACGCTGCGCGACATGTGCCGCAAGCTGCCGCAAACCGAGCGGACACTGCTGGATGTGTTCGGCGTCGGCGCGCGCAAGGGTGAGCGGTACGGCCCGGCCATGTTGGAGGTCATTTGCGCCTACGCCGCCGAAACCGGAGCGCGCCCGTCGCCCGAACCGGACGCCGCGCCGGAACCGCGCGCGACCCGTCCCCCCAAGGCGCTGGGCGCGACCGCCCGCGAAAGCTACGAGCTGCTGATCTCCGGCCTGAGCCCCGACGAAATCGCCGCGCGGCGCGGCCTCGTCCGCCAGACCGTCGAAACCCACATCCTGCGCTGTCTGGAGGAGGGCCTCCCGCTGGACGTCTCAAAATATGTCTCGGTAGAACACAAGGGGTTGATTCTCACCGCGCGCGATCGGCGGCCCGACGACCGGTTGGCCCTCCTCAAGGCCGCCCTGCCCGAGGAAATCAGCTACTTTGAAATCCAGTTGACCCTGTGGGAACGGGAGTGTGGCCGTCCATGACCTGCCCCCTCTGCCCCCGCCGCTGCCCGGTGGATCGCGCCCGGGAGACCGGTTTTTGCGGGGCGGGACCGCTCCCGGTGGTGGCCACGGCCTGCGTCCACCGCAGGGAGGAACCGCCCCTCAGCGGGACACACGGCTCCGGCGCGGTGTTCTTCGCCGGGTGCAATCTGCGTTGCGTCTTCTGCCAGAACCACGAAATCAGCCGGGCCGTCTCCGGCGAAGCGCTCTCCCCGGAGGGCCTGGCCGATGTTTTTTTCGACCTGGCCGCCCAGGGCGTTCACAACATCAACCTGGTCACCCCCACCCCGCACATCCCCACTGTCGCCGCCGCCATACGAATCGCCAAGTCGGCCGGGCTGACCCTGCCCTTCGTTTACAACACCAGCGCCTATGAGACGGTCGAAGCCCTGCGGACGCTGGCCGGTTTCATCGATATATACTTGCCCGACCTCAAATACCGGGACGAGGACACGGCCCGGCGGTACGCCCAAGCCCCCGGCTACTTCGAGGCGGCCACGGCGGCCATCCTGGAAATGACCCGCCAGGTGGGTACGGAGCTTGTCCTGTCAGGCGGCCTCCTGAAACGCGGCCTGCTCATCCGGCATCTGGTGCTCCCCGGCCAACGCAAAGACGCCCTGCGCATCCTCGACTGGATCGCCGCAACCCTCCCCGACGCCGCCGTCAGCCTGATGGTCCAGTACATCCCCGCCCACAGAGCGGGGGAGTACCCCGAACTCAACCGCCGCCTCACCACCTTTGAATACAACTCCGTCGCCGCCCACATGCAAACCCTCGGCCTCACCAAAGGCTACCACCAAGCCCCCGCCGCCGCCGTAGCGGACTACATCCCCGCCTTTTCGCCTCCGACTTCTGACCTCTGATTTCTGAAAGGGGTTGACCCATATGAAAGACGGCTACCTCCGCGCCGCCGCCGGTACGCCGGAAATCCGCCCGGCCGACTGCGCCTTCAACCTGGAAAATATCAAAGCCATGCTGGACAAGGCCCAGGAGGACGACGTCGCCCTGCTGGCCCTGCCCGAGCTGTGTCTCACCGGGTACACCTGCGGCGACCTGTTCGCCCAGGAGGCCCTGCTCGACGCCACGCGGGACAGCTTGGGCCAATTGCTCGCCTACGCCGGGGCGCGTCACCCCGCCCTGATCGCCGTCGTAGGTCTGCCGCTGCGCGACAGAGGCAAACTGTACAACTGCGCCGCCGTCCTGCGGGGCGGGCGTCTGCTGGGCGTCGTCCCCAAAACCCATCTGCCCAATTACAGTGAATTTTACGAACAGCGCTGGTTCGTCCCGGCCCCGCCCGAAACCCGAACCGTCGCGCTGTGCGGCCAAGAAATCCCCTTCGGCGCGGGCTTGCTGTTCGCCGCCGAGGACAAGGCGGAACTGACCTTCGGCGTGGAAATCTGCGAAGATCTCTGGGCCCCCTCGCCGCCCTCCATCGGCATGACCCGCGCCGGGGCGACGCTGATTGTCAACCTGTCGGCCGGGGACGAGGTCATCGGTAAGGCCGACTACCGCCGGGCCCTGGTGGTCGGCCAGTCGGCCCGCCTGCTGTGCGGCTATGTATACGCCTCGGCGGGCCGGGGCGAGTCCACCACCGACATGGTCTTCTCCGGGCACAATCTCATCGCCGAAAACGGTCACCTCCTGGCCGAAACCCCCCTGTTTGAAAACGGCCTCATCGCCGCCGATCTGGACGTCTCCCTTCTCTCCGCCGAACGGCAAAAAAACACCACCTTCCGCCCGCCCGACGGGAACGCGCCGACCCCTGAGTCCATCCGTTTCGCGCTGTCCCCCCAAGAGCCGCAAACCTACAAACCCCTGCGGCGCCCCCTCTCGTCCACCCCCTTTGTCCCCACCGACGAGGCCGACCGGGCGGAGCGCTGCCGGAGCATCCTGACCATGCAGGCCCAAGGGCTGGCCGCCCGTGCGCGGCACACCGGGACCAAACGCCTGCTGGTGGGCGTCTCGGGCGGGCTGGACTC
>JAITQI010000001.1 GCA_031289065.1 Oscillospiraceae bacterium | reverse complement strand
CGGTGTTCTGGCGGCTCCTTTTTCGGCGGCGGGAAGCCGCGCGGTCTTGGTGGGAACGGCTCTATTCTCTTGTTGTTTTTCCGATATTTTTCCTCTTTTTTGTGTAAATCAGATTTCGCCGACATGGCGCGGTGGGGTGCGTTCTGTTTCCCGATAAGGAAAAGGGAGACATAAACCGTTGTTTTTGGTTTGTTGTTTGGGGGGCGAGGTGCTTTGCGGCGGAATATAGTTTTCGGGCTTTTTTGCCGGATTTCTCGGGTATGACAAAACAAGGGGATTTGTAACGATTTCGCCGCTGTTTGCGCAAGTACTTTTACTTTACAGGCATGATTGTTTGGCGTGTTTCAATCTTCTAAAAGCGTTGCGGCCCTTTCGTCTCCTGTCTTTCACCCTCTTGTGTTCCGGGGATTTCGCCGGGGCGGTGTTTTGATTTACGCGGCTGATTTGAGGTGTGTGTCCATGACCTTTGAAGCGGTGCGGGCCACGGCGGCGGCGGACTTGGCGGAGGAGCTGGGCGCGGTGCACGCCGCTTCCTGGCGGGCCGCCTACCGAGGGCTTGTCCCCGACGCGTTTTTGGACACGCTGACGGCGGAACGCCGGACGGTGGCCCTTCGCGCCGCCCTGCCCCTGTCCCGGGATGAATTTTATCTCTTCCGGGCGGAGGGCGCCGCCGCCGGGGCGGCCATTCTGGGGGCCTGCCGGAGCGGCGGGGGCGGGGAACTGCATGCCCTCTATTTTTTGCCCGTCTGGTGGGGGACGCCCCACACCGGCGCGGCCATGGCCTTTTGTCTGGCGCGGTTGGCCGCCCTGGGCCACGGGGCGGCCATTCTGTGGACGCTGGAAGACAATCCTCGGGCCCGGCGCTTTTACGAAAAACACGGCTTTGCCCTCACGGGCGAGCGGGAGATCATCCAGTTGGGGGCGCCCCTGTGGATGGTGAAGATGGCCCGTTCCCTGGCGTAAACGGCGGGTAATCGATGGAAACAATCCGCTGTTTTAAACAACTCAGTGTAATAAAATACCTAAATAATACAGGGATATATTTCCGGTTAAAACGCGTCCGGCGATTGTCCCCCAGGGGAAGGGAGGCGTTTTTCTTGTCTTTGGCTTTTTTACCCGTGTCCGCCGCGGATATGGCGGCACGGGGTTGGGACGGGTACGACATTTTGCTGGTCAGCGGGGACGCCTATGTGGATCACCCCAGCTTCGGGGCGGCGGTCATCGGGCGGGTGTTGGAGGCCGACGGGTTCCGAGTGGCCATCCTGGCCCAGCCGGACTGGCGCGGCCCCGGCGCGTTCGCGGCCATGGGACGGCCCCGGCTGGCCGCCATGGTCACCTCGGGGAATGTGGACTCCATGGTGTCCCACTATACCGCCGCCAAAAAAACCCGGTCGGAGGATCTCTACGCCCCGGGGGGGCGGGCCGGGCTACGCCCGGATAGGGCGGTCCTCGTTTACGCGCAACGCCTGCGGGAGGCCTTTCCGGGGCTGCCGCTGGTGTTGGGCGGGCTGGAGGCCTCCCTGCGCCGGTTTGCCCACTACGACTACTGGGAGGACAAGGTGCGCCGGAGCGCGCTGCTGGACGCCCGAGCCGATTTGCTTGTGTACGGCATGGGGGAGAGGGCCTCCCGGGACATCGCCCGGGGGTTGGCCTCGGGGGTCATGGCGCGTGACCTTATAGATATACGTGGTACGTGTTATATTTCGTCGGAAAATATGTTCCCTGTCAATCCCCGTGACACGGTCGTTTGCCCCTCTTTCGAGGATGTTTCCACGGACAAAACGGCCTATGCCAGAGCGGCTATTTCTCAATATGAAGAACAGGACGCGGTGCGGGGGCGACGGATTGTCCAGCCCCACGGCGGGCGCTGGCTGGTGCAGAATCCCCCCGCCCCGCCGCTGACCACAGAGGAGCTGGATGCGGCGGCGGAACTGCCCTATACCCTCGACCCGCACCCCATGTACGACGAGGCGGGGGGCGTTCCGGCCATTGAGGAGGTTCGGTTTTCGCTGATCCACAACCGGGGCTGTTTCGGGGGCTGTTCCTTTTGCGCCCTGACGCTGCACCAGGGGCGGGCCGTGTCTGTCCGGAGCCAGGAATCTCTTCTGCGAGAGGCCGAACGGCTGATTGCACGGCCGGATTTCAAGGGGTATATTCACGACGTGGGCGGCCCCACGGCCAACTTCCGGCACCCCTCCTGCGCCCGGCAGAAGACCCACGGATTGTGCCGGGGCAAGAACTGCCTGACGCCGGAGCCCTGCCGCCATTTGGACGCCGACCACACCGATTTCATCGTGTTGCTGCGTCGCCTGCGGGCATTGCCCGGCGTGAAAAAAGTGTTTGTCCGCTCCGGGCTTCGGTACGACTACCTGCTGCTCGACCCCAGCGGGGAGGCCCTGCCCGAGCTGGTGCGGCATCACATCAGCGGCCAGCTCAAGGTGGCCCCGGAGCATTGTGTTGACAGCGTTCTGGACTGCATGGGTAAGCCCCGGTTCGCGGTCTATCAGCGGTTTTGCGAGCGGTACGCCAAGCTCAACAAGCGGTACGGCAAGCAGCAATTTTTGGTGCCCTACCTGATCTCCTCCCACCCCGGCTGCACGCTGAAGGACGCCGTGGCCCTGGCGGAATGCCTGCGGGACATGGGCCGCCAGCCGGAACAGGTGCAGGACTTCTACCCGACGCCGGGGGCGCTGTCCACCTGCATGTACTACACCGGACTGGATCCCCGCACCATGAAGCCGGTCTATGTGGCGAAAACGCCCCGGGAGAAGGCCATGCAAAGGGCGCTCCTGCAATTCCGGCGGCCGGACAAGCGCCGTCTGGTGCGGGAGGCTCTGGCAGAGGCCGGGCGGGCGGATTTGATCGGATACGGCAAACGGGCGCTGGTGCCGCCGGAGGGGCGGCGGCCCGGAGCGGGCCCTCCGGGGCCGAATCCAAATCCTGGCCGTCATCGCAAGTGACGCTCTTGTATGTTTTGCCGCGCAATGGGTACGTGTGTTTTACATTTTCTGGTTTCGCATGCGTGTAAAGTGCTTTTCCTTGCTGGCGCAAACTGGAAAAAGGTGTTTATTTCCATTTCCCAGTCACCGTGCGGGCCGTCGGAGACGCCTCCCCTACGGGGGCGGTTTGGTCCGCGGTGAAGAAAAAAAGGGCCCCGCCGATTTTTCGGCGGGGCCCTTTTTCGGTTATTTTCGTTTTTCGTGGTGTACGATGTCTTTTTTTGTCTTGCGCAGAACCATATAGACACCGGTGGCCAAGGCCGCGCCCACCAGCGGGGCCAGGAGGAAGACCCAGACGTCCTTCAGCGCGTCGCCGCCGGCCAGCAGGGCCGGGCCGAGGCTGCGGGCGGGGTTGACCGAGGTGCCGGTCAGCGGGATGCCGACGATGTGGACGAAAGCGAGAGTCAGGCCGATGACCAGCCCGGCCTGGCTGCCGTATTCCTTTTGCGCGGTGACGCCCAGGATGGTGAGGACGAAGATGAAGGTCAGGATGATCTCCACGACGAACGCGCCGCCGAGGCCGCCCGCGTTGGCGACGCCGTTGGAACCCAGCCCGCCGGTCAGGTCGGTCACGCCGAAGCCGCCCACCAGCAGTTGGAGCAGCCCGGCCCCGGCGATCGCGCCCAGCACCTGGGAGACGACGTAGCCCGCGAAGTCGGTGAGGCTGAGGCGTTTGTCGAGGAGCATGGCCAGGGAGACGGCGGGGTTGACGTGACAGCCGGAGATGGGGCCGATGACATAGGCGGCGGCGACGATGGCCAGCCCGAAGGCCAGGGCCACAGCCAGATGGCCGCCGTCCGCCGCGACGCCCAGGACAACCGCGCTGCCGCACCCCATGAAGACCAGGATCAGCGTGCCGATGAACTCGGCGAGGTAGGTTTTTACGCGCATAACGGGGAACCTCCTTTGTATTGTGTGAAAAACCGATTTGCGTTGTATATGCGATGATATGATTGTATCACATTTTCTGGGAAAAACAAGGGGTTTATCTGAGAACCTCAACCCCGGCCATGGTTTGTTGGATGAGAGCCTCTCTGTCCAGGTTTTTTTCGGCCTCCAGGACGGCCTCCAGGCGGGGCTGCGTTTTGGGATGGCGGGGGGTGAAGACGGTGCAACAGTCCTCATAGGGCAGGATGGAGGTGTCGAAGGTGCCGATGCGCCGGGCGATGGTGACGATCTCCTCCTTGTCCAGGCCGATGAGGGGCCGCAGTACGGGCAGGGGGGTGGCTTTTTCGGTCACGCCGAGGGCCTCCAGGGTCTGGGAGGCCACCTGGCCCAGGCTTTCCCCGGTGATGAGCGCGGTGGCCTTGGCCCGCTCGGCCAGCCGCCCGGCGATGTCCATCATAAAACGGCGCATGATCAGGGTGAAATAGTCCTCCGGGCACTGGCGGCGGATGGCCTCCTGCACCGCCGTGAAGGGCACCAGGCGCAGGGCGGCGGGGCCTGTCCACTCGGACAGCAGGCGGGCCAGGGTTTTGACCTTGTCCAGCGCCTCGGGGGAGGTGTAGGGGTAGCTGTAAAAATGCACCGGCAGGGGTCGGACGCCGCGCTTGGCGATCATGTACCCGGCCACGGGGCTGTCGATGCCGCCGGAGAGCAGGAGGAGGGCTTTGCCGCCGCTGCCCTGGGGCAGACCGCCCGCCCCCGGCTGGGGCGCGCCGTGGATGTAGGCCGCCCGGTCCCGGATTTCGATCATGACCTCCACCTCGGGATGGCGCACGTCCACCGTGAGATGGGGGAACAGGTCGTGAAGCCCGCCGCCTACCTGTTGGGCGATTTCGGGGGAGGTCAGGGGGAAGGACTTGTCCGACCGCCGGGCCTCGGCCTTGAAGGAGCGGGCCCGGGTCAGCGGTTCCCGCAGGTATTCGGCGGCGGCGGGGAGGATGGCCGCCATGTCCTTGGGCACCGCCCGGGCCCGGGTCAGAGACATCACGCCGAACACCCGGGTACAGGCGCGAAAAGCCCCCTCCACATCGGCCCCCTCCTCCGGGGACACCAGCACCACGGATTGCCGAGACTCCAGGGCGAAGCCCCCGTAGGGCTTTGTCACCCGGGCCACCTCCCGCAGCAGCTGCTCCTCGAAGCGCTTGCGGTTCAACCCTTTGAGCACCAGTTCCCCCAGTTTGAGCAGAAAAACCTCTTCCAGCGTCGGACACCCCTTTCGCGGCTTTCACGGGGGTCGCCGCGTTCTTTCGGTTCCATTATACCCGGATGGGGGCGGTTGCGCAAGAGCGAACGCGGAGGGGGTTCGGGGGGGGCTTCGGAAGAATTTTTGAAAATGTTTCGAGAAATCTCAAAAAACCTCTTGTAATTTTCCCTGCATTCAGGGTATACTTTTCACAGCGATTTTGAAAGGGATTTGAAAGGGAGTTGAAAGTGATGAGCACAACCGCGGAGAAAGTTCGGGCCATCCTGGCGGCGCAACTGGATATTGACGAAGAGAAGATCGGCCCGGCCACCAGCATCGCCGACGATTTGGGGGCCGACTCTCTGGACGTCGTGGAACTGATGATGTCCATCGAGGAGGATTTCGGCGTCTCCATCGACGAGGACGCCGTACGCTCCTTCAACACGGTGGGCGATGTGGTCAACTACATCGAGGAAAAGCTGTAGAAAAACCGGTCGCAAAAGAGGGGAGGTTCCGCCTGTCGGCGGGCCTCCTCTTTTTTTGCGCGCCGCTATTCTCCCTGGGGGGTCAGGACGACGGTCACCCGGGTTTGGGTGACCTCGCAGCGGATGACGTAGGCGGAGGCTGTGGTATTGCGAAAGCGCAAATCCCAACTGCCGTAAGAGACGGCGGCGTCTTTGCCGTCCGGCACATAGGCCACGTCCTTGGTGTGTTCGTGGCGTTCCACGATTTCAAACCCGGCTTCCAGCGCCGCGTTGTACAGGGTGGTGGACACCTGGCACACGCCGCCGCCTATCCCTTTTTTCTTTTCCCCGTCCACGATGATGGGGGCCTCGCGGTAGCCCGCCTTGACTGTGCGGGCCCCTACCGTGTGGTTGAAGGAGAAGGTCTCCCCCGGTTTCACCACCGCCCCGGTGAGTTTTTGGGCCACCAGGGCGATGTTGCCGCGCCGGTTGTCGGCGCTGTCTCCCATGGGGGTCTCGAAGCGGACGGCGGGGGGCGGCGTCGGGGGCGGGATTGGGTCCGCCGACGGAGACGGCGGAACTGTGGGGACGGGGCGGGGCGAGGCGGGCAAGGCGGTTTGGGGGACGGGCGTCCCAGCGGGGGCGGTTTCCCGCCCGGGGGGCGGCGTTTCCCGTGGTATCGCCTGACAGCCCCCCCAAACGACGGCGCACAGGAGCAGACAACCCGCGAAAAAGAACCGTTTGGCGTTCATACCGTGTCTCCCTTCTGACGGCCCTATGTTGCCCGAAGGGGGCGGGGGTTATGACAGGCCGCCAAAAAGGCCATGCCGCCGGTCAGGCCATGAAGAAGCGTTTCATCATGTGCCCGTAAATGTCCCAGAGGCCCATTTTGGCCACCGGCTCGGCGGCCACGAGGGGCAGGACGGCCAGCACCCGGTCGCCGGATTTGACGGTGAGCTCGCCCAGCTTTTGCCCGGCCTCCACGGGGGCGGCCACGTCTTCGGCCAGGGTGACCGCCCGGGTCAGGCCGGCGGCCGCGCCCTTTTCGGTGAGCACCTGCGGCTGGCCGTCCGCCTTGACGGGAACCTGAGACACCTTGCCCAATAGGACTTTGACCGGCGTCAGCGTCACCTCCGGCGTGACGGCGGGGGCCAGGGCATAGTTGGCGAATCCGAAGTCCAGCAGGGCGCGGGCGTCGTCAAACCGGTCGGCGCTGCTGGACGCGCCCAGGATGACCGCGATGAGCTCCATGCCGTCCCGCTGGGCGCTGCCCGACAGGCAGAACAGCGCCTGGGACGTGGAACCCGTCTTCAGGCCGGTGGCGCCGGGGTAGAAGCGGATGAGTTTGTTGGTGTTGTTGAGGATGAAGGTGCCCTCGCGCAGACTGTCCATCCAGATGGTGGAATAATTTTTGATCAGCGGGTGGGAGAGCAGTTCCCTGGACATGATGGCGATGTCCCGGGCGGTGGTCATGTGATCCCCGTCGCTCAGGCCGGTGCAGTCCCGGAAGAAGGTGTTGTTCATGCCCAGTTCGGCGGCCCGCTGGTTCATGCGCCCCACAAAGGTCTCTTCCGACCCGGCCATGTGTTCGGCCAGGGCCACGGCGGCGTCGTTGCCCGAAGCGATGACCACCGACTTGACGAGCTCCTCCGCCGTGTACTGTTCCCCTTCTCCCAGAAAGACTTGGGAGCCGCCCATGTTGTGGGCGTTGCGGCTTATGCTGACCTTTTCGTCCAGCCGCATGGAGCCCCTGTCCAGCGCCTCCATGACCAGCAGCAGGGTCATGACCTTGGTGACGCTGGCGGGCAGGCGGCGGGTATCGGCCTCCTTTTCATAGAGCACCAGGCCGGTTTCCCGCTCGATGAGAATGGCCGCGGGGGCGGTGACGTTGGGCCCGGCCAGCCCGACGAGAGGACTTTCCCCCGTCACGGGCCGGACGGCGGCGGGTAGCAGGTCGGTGAGTTCAGGAGCGTCTTGAAGCGCCGTTTCGCTCTCCGGCCAGCCGTCGGCCTCCAATGTTCCGCCGGACGCCCGGGACGGCGGCGCGTATCCCAACGCCAGACAGAGGACTAAGCACAGGCAGACAATGCGTTTTTTCATGAGGAATCCCCTCCCGCTCGATGGTCTTGTTTCTCTGTTGTTCCCCTTCGGCGGCAACGCCAGCAACCGCAGGCGAACGGTTGCCGTTTGGCCGGCGCTCCGCTTGTGGTCACCGCGTTCATAGCGGAACCGTACTATATCTATGACGTGTCCCTCCGGGCTATGCGCGGAGGTGAAAAAAGACTGTCCGCAAAAACCATCAAAGGCTTGCGGCCCGTCCCAAAACCGGGAAT
Organism: Oscillospiraceae bacterium; assembly: GCA_031289065.1. Taxonomy (GTDB): domain Bacteria; phylum Bacillota; class Clostridia; order Oscillospirales; family UBA929; genus JAIRTA01. The sequence continues at coordinate 18,864 of JAITQI010000001.1, read as the reverse complement.
GTTTCACGTGGAACATTTGTCCTTTTCGAACGGACGTTTGTCCTTTTTGCCGGGGAATACAAGATGTGCGGCCCGGGGCGGGGCGGGAGGGCCATATCTTGTTTCCCGGCGGCTTGCCCAGGATATGGCTTTAGCCCCTTAAAAATGCGCGGCGGGGGGCTGTGCAAACCGGAACGGCTGTGATATAATGTCTAAAAAGGTAGATTGCCGGGTCGCCGCGCCGCTGGGAAGAATGGCGCGGCGCGTGAAAGGCGGCGCTTTTTGTCCGGGGAACCGTATGGAGGGGGTACGACCGGGTGCAGGTCATCGTCACCGATTGTCATCGTCGGCTTACGCCGGCGCTCATACGCGAGCTGGCCGCCCGGGGGCACGAGGTCACGGCTGTGTCCGAAGCGGGACGGTCCGCCCCGGGCCTGCACACGCGGGGGACGGCCCGGGCTATTCGTTTGCCCGCCTCCCTCTCCGAAAGCGCCTATGCCGAGGCGCTTCTTGATCTGTGCGCCGCCCAGGGCAAACCCGTGCTACTGCCGGCGGGCGGGCGCACGGTGATGGCGCTGTCCCATCGCCGGGAGGCCTTTGCGCCCTTGGCGCGGTTTTTGGCGTCGGAGCCGGGTGTCCCGGAGCGGGTGGGGGACAAATTGACCGTCTCCCGTCTGGCCGCTTCTCTCGGCATCCCTGTGCCCGAGCCGATTCCCTTTGACGAGGCCGAACGCATCGACCAACTGGCCGAGCGGCTGCCCTATCCGGTGGTACTGCGGTACCGGGACGGGGAACGGCTGGGCCTGTCCTCCGACCGGCGCAGCACGGTGGCCGGGAACCCCCGGGCCTTTGTCCGGCGTTACAATGTCATGCACGATGTGCAGCCCCCCGTCCTGTTGCAGGCGTATGTCCCCGGGCGCAGCCGGTGCGTGTCGGCGCTGATGGATGGGGACGGCCGGGCGGCGGCGGTGTTCTGCTTTGAATTCATCCAGGACGACCCAACCACCGGCGGGACGTTCAGCACCTGCCGGTCGGACTGGTTCCCCGTTTTGGCCGAGCGGACGGTGCGCCTGTTGAGCGCCCTCTCCTTCACCGGCTTTGCCACGGCGGCCTTCAAGGGGGACGCCGAGGAAGACGCCCGCCTGTTGGATCTCACCCCCCGCTTGTGGGACAGCTATCCCCTGTCCTGCCTGAGCGGCGCGGGGTTGGCCGAGGCCTACGTGCGGGCCGTGCTGGGGGCGGAGGCCCCCTTGCGAACGACCTGCCGGTACCGGTGCGGCGTGCGGACGCAATACTTCTTCGACGACGCCGGGGCCGCTTTGCGTTGTCTGCGGCACGGACGGGCCGACCTGGCCTTCCACGCGGCGGCGGACATGTTCGCCCCCGAGGTCAAGGGATGTGTCCTCTCCCCCAAGGATTTGAGGGGTTCCTTGTATTATCTGCTGCATCCGGCCTCCAGCCGCTGACGTGTGACGGCTTCCGATTGCCAACTTCTCCCCGAGGAGGTGCGCTGTGTTCGACACTGTATTGCTGTCCCAGGCGCAGACGCGGCTGACCGAGAGACGGTCGGCCCGGGCTGTGCTGACGGCCCGGCGGCGGACGGAAATCTACGCCGCCCTGCCCGAAGCGGCCGACATCGACGCCCAAATGCGTTCCGGCCTGGTGCGGGCCGTGCGGGACGCCTTTTTGGGCGGGGCCCGGGGCGCGGCGGCCCTGGAGGCCTGCCGGGAGCGCAACCTGGCCCTCCACGGACGGCGGGCGGAGCTCTTGGTGGAGAACGGGTACGCCCCGGGTGCCCTGGACGAGAAGCCCGACTGCCCCGTCTGCGAGGACACCGGCTTTGCCGACAACCGGCCCTGCGCCTGCCTGACGCAGATTTACGGCGGCTTGCAGCGCGGCGTCCTCAGCCGACGGTTGGACTTAGAGCGGCAATCCTTTGACACCTTTGATCTGTCGCTGTTTTCCGACGAGACAGACCCCGCCGAGCGGGAGAGCCCCCGGGATCGGATGGACCTGCTCCAGGCTTACTGCCGCAAATATGTCAACCGTTTCGCGCCGGATTCGGCCGATCTGCTGCTCCGGGGCGGACCGGGCACCGGCAAGACCTTCCTGTGCGCCTGTATCGCCGGGGCGTTGGCCGCCGGGCCGCGCTGGGTGGTCTACGAGACGGCGGCCGACGCGGTGGGCTATATGGAGGCGGAAAAGTTTCTGCGCGACCCCCTCTCGGCGGAGCGGGCCGACCGTCTGCTGGCCTGCGAGCTGCTGCTGCTGGACGATCTGGGCGCGGAATTCGCCACGCCCTTCTCCCAGTCGGCGCTGTTTCACCTGCTGTCGGTGCGCCTGGCCGAGAAGCGCCGTACCATCGCGGTCACCGCCCTGACCGAGGAAGAGCTGCGGCGGCGCTATCCGCCTCAGCTGTCCTCCCGGCTGGAGGCCTTCGACTTACTGCCCCTTTTCGGCGGCGATCTGCGGCGGCGCTGATCGGGGCGAAACCTGTATAACAAGTGAGGAGAATTTTCCATGTTTGCTTTTGTCCGGCGTCCAGCGTCCCGCTGTCTGGCCCTGCTGCTGGCCCTGCTGTTTGTCTTCGCTCTGCTGCCTTCTGTTTCCCCCCCGGCTCGGGCGGCGGCGGCGGATGTGGACGAATATGAGGCGGCCTATCTCCTTGTGTCGGCCGTGCGGGCGGGCAAATCCCAGATTTCCTTCACCCATGTCAACGACTTGGACTACTATTTGGTGATGGATCTGTTCAACGCTGTCTATCCCATCATGTTCGGCCTGGCCAAGGCGGATTTTGAGCGCCCTGAGGCCACCGTAACCTCTCTGCGGCTTGATGTCGTGGAGGGAGCGGGCTGGGTTGACCGGGCGGCGGAAAAGGCCAAGGCGGTGGCGGCGGCGGTGCTGACGCCGGACATGTCCGACACCCGGAAGATTCGGGCGCTGCACGACTGGCTGGTGCTGCACTGCCAATACGACCACAGCGCCACCGAGGCGGATATGCTGCCCTTCACCGCTTACGGGGCGCTGGTCGAGGGGTCGGCCGTCTGCTCCGGGTACGCCAACGCCATGGTTTTGCTTCTGCGGGAGGCGGGGATTCCCGTCCTGCGCATCAACGGCTTTGCCTATACGCCGGACGGCATCGGCCACGCCTGGAACGCGGTGCTGGCCGAGGGGGCGTGGCTGTACGTGGACGCCACCTGGGACGACAGCGACGCCGGTTCACCCCGGGACACCTACTTCCTGGTGCCCGAAGCGGTCATCGCCCGGGAGCATATCACCGAAATTCCGCCCTATTTTCGCTTTTTGCAGTACGTTTCACCGGCCCGGCCCGATTACGCCGCCGCCTTGGCCGAACGGGGCCTGTTCAAGGGCATGGCGGCGGGGGACTATCAACTGGACTCCTTGCCCGACAGTGCCCAGGGCGCGGAGATGAAGGCCCGTCTGTTGGGGCTGAACGAGGACGCCCCCTTTGCCCTCACCCACCCCTTTACCGATGTGCCCGCTTGGGCCGACGCCCATCTGAGTTTCCTGTTTGACCGAGGGCTGGCCAAGGGCACGGGCGGCACCACCTTCTCTTCCTCCACCGGTATCACCCTCAACGACTATTTGACCTTTGTCCTGCGGGCGATGGGCTACAAGGACGACGTGGACTTCACCTGGGCCAAGGCGTCGGACTTTGGGAAAGTCCTGGGCCTGGTCACCGACGATCAACTGGCCGCCTTCACGGCTCGCCCCTTCAGCCGGGCGGACATGGTCAACATTACATACGCCGCCCTGAGCCTCCCCTGCGCCGACGGACAGACCCTATCGGATCGTTTGGAGCAGGGTGTCGACTCAATTGCGGCGTAAGGTCGGCTGACGAAGGGCGCGGGAACAGGGAAACTCTATGTGTGGGAACGCCTCCCTTTGTTGTAGCCTAATTTTTTCCAAGGGGTCTGATGTACTATGGCTTCCGCCCAAGAGCGACTTTATCAGCGGGTGACACGGGCGTTAGAGGACGACATTCTCAGCGGCCTGATCCGCGAGGGGGAACCCGTACCCTCCACCAACCAGTGCGCCGCCTACTACAACATCAACCCCGCCACGGCCGCCAAGGGCATTGCCCAGCTCACCGAACGGGGGCTGCTGTTCAAAAAGCGGGGTTTGGGGATGTTTGTGTCCGAAGGGGCCCGGGACATCCTGCTGGCGGATCGCCGGGCGGCCTTCCGGGAGACCTATCTGGAGCCTCTGCTGGCCGAGGCCCGTCAACTGGGCGTCTCCAAACAGGATCTGGTGGCCATCCTGGTCTCCGGGGAAAAATAATCCCCCGCTCTCCGTCTTCCGTCTTCCTATCCTCTGTCTTCCGCATACGTGCGCGCCCCGGGGGCCGCGCATGTGGCGCGGGTGTCCCCGGGGCGCGGCAGTTCCAGAGAAGAGGGGCCGCCGTGGGGGCGGCTGAGAGAAAAGAGCTTAAAGAGAAGAAGGATGGAAGAAACGCGGAAAAAGAAGAAAAAGGAGAGGTGAAGCGAGGCGAACCTCTTTGACATTCGGTTTTCCGTGCGTCTGACGAGGACTCGTCTCTTTACGCCTCGACATTATCCTGCCCCCATGACGGGGAAACATGTCCGGTAATTTTTGCGCAAACAGTACATTGATCCGAAGGCCAAAACCCTGGGCCGCCGGGAGGGAGAATATGGGAATCCCAACAAAACATTACAGCGGCAAACGTTCCCCGTTTCCAGCCATCGCCAGGACGCTGGCGGCCGTCATCGGGGTCGCGGTGCTGCTACTGACCTGCCTGGCTCTGTTTGCCGTCATCACCGACTACCGGCCGGATGAGACATCCCGGCTGACGGTGAACGGCGTTTCGGGGGCGCAGACCGTCCGGCGGGAGACGGCCTACCGTCTGCTGACCTTTGACATCGGTTTTTGCGGGCTGGACGCGGCGAGGGACTACTATCCCGACGGGGGCCAACAGTCCCTGGCCGACAGCGCCGACGCCGCGGCGGACAACCTGGCGGCGGTGGAGAAGGCCCTGCAAAGCGCCGGGGCCGACTTTGTGTTTTTGCAGGAGGTGGACGTCACCAGCCGCCGCGCCCGCAAGCTCGACCAACGGACGGCGCTGGAGTCCCTTTTGCCCGGCCTCGTATCCTCCTTCGCCCTGGACTTCCAGGTGCCCTTTCTCCCTCTGCCCCTGAGTAGCCCCACCGGACGCGTGGAGAGCGGGCTGCTCACCCTGTCCGGCGTGGCGGTGCGGGAGAGCGCCCGGCACAGCTTCACGGCGGAACGCTCCTTCCCTCAGCGGCTGATCGACCGGGATTGCTGTTTTCTGGCCCTTCGGGTGGCGGTGGAGGGCGGCGGGGAACTGCTGCTGGTCAACGTACATCTGACTGACGACGACACCCTCCGGGCGGCCCACCTGGCGCAGCTGTCCGAATTCCTCCAGGCGGAGGCCCAGGCCGGGCGGTATATCATTGTGGGCGGCAACTGGAACGCCCTGCTACCGGACACGGGTACCGCCGGCGCCACCGCGGCGGCGCTCTCCTGGGACCTTCCCCTCCCCACCGATTTTGTCCCCCCCGGCTTCCACTGGGCGGCGGACACGGAACGGTTCACCCGCCGGGCGGGGGATCAGCCCTATACAGAAGGGCTTTCCTTTACGGCGTCCACCGACGGTTTTCTCTTATCGGACAACGTGGAGGCCCTGTCCGTGAAGACCACCGACCTGCGCTTCGCCCACGCCGCCCACAATCCGGCGCTGCTGCGGTTTTCGTTGCGTTAGCGCGGGGGGGGCGCTGTTTTCGGACTGTTGGCCCGGCGGTATTACCCCGTGTTTTCCGTGGGTATTCCGCCGGGTTTCTGTTAAGTTTATGGGCAAAAATTGCGATAATATGGTTTGGAGGCGCTTGACGCGGTTCGCCAAGACGGCGGCCCGGCGCGCTCCCTTCCCCTCCCTCTCCTGTGCGCAGGGACGCGCCGGGCGAGGACTTTTCATCGGGAAACGGACTTATTATCTGGCAAGGGGGCGGCGGATATGTATCAACTGACATCCCCATATGCGGCCGTGCGCGGCCCGCGCCGCCGGGTCACCGCCCGGGAGCGATTTTTGCAGATCATGAACGATATTATCCCCTGGGTGGAATGGCTCGCCTTTGTGCAACGCCAGCATCCCATTCCCGCCGGGCCGCTGGAATGTCTGTTGCGGATTTATCTGTTGCAGGGCTGGTTTAACCTGACCGACGAAACGGTGTACGACGCCATTTGCGACAGCCAGTCCATGCGCGCCTTCCTGGGGGTGGATCCCGACGAGGCGGACCTGCCCGACGCCGGGGCGCTGGCCGATTTCCGCCTGGCGTTGGAAAAAAACCGCGCCAGCGAACGCTTGCACTTCGCCATTCACCACGCCCTGAAACAGGGCGGCGCGGTCATGCGGGGCGGCACCATCGTGGAAGCGGCGGTGATGCAGGTGCCCCAGGTTTCCCTGCCCTTTATCGAGGACAACGTGGGCGCTCGCTGAATCAAACGCGGCGCTCCTTTTTTATCCTGCTTACCCCGAGTTTGGGACGCATATGGGAGAAGCAAATCGCACCCGGGGGGCCGTTAGGAGAGAACGGCTCCCCTCTTTCTGTTTGCCGCCCTTGGGGAACGGGTTGACACTGAGATTTTCCCGTGATAGACTGTGGTTGGCCATTTCAAATAAAAGGGTGGGCTTGTCCCCGAAGGGGAAGCGCCGCCGCCGGGGGAATATGTGCTCTCCATGCGGGTGCTGGTGTCCCGCTCGCCGGAACCGCTCGATATTATCGTCGTCGGCGCGTTGTTTTCGCTGGTCGAGCCATAGGTTTTTGCGGCGCGTTGAACGACCCCCTGCCTCTTATGTGAGGGGCAGGGGGCGTTTTTTGTTTTTTGCCGCCGCCGGGGGATTAGGGTTCGTCCGGGGTGTCGGTTTCCGGGGGTTGCTCCGCTTCCGGGGGGGCTTCCTCTTCGTCCGGGGTCAGTTGGAAGCGCCAGCCCTCCGGGTGTTCGCTCCAACGGCCGCGCAGGTCGTTGACGGAGGCGGCCAATTCGGCGTGGAACATGGCGATTCCGGCGTCGAGGGTGTTTTTGCCCGTTTGGAGGAACAGGCCCTCCGGTTCGGGGCGCACGGTCCAGGGCTGGCGGTTGATGGCCGACGGGCCGCTGCGGACGCACAGGATGGCCTCCCGCTGCCACTCGGGCAGGGCCTCAAATTCGTTGTCGGACAGGCCGGTGAGTTTGAGGATGGGTTTGCGGGGGCGGTCGTCGTCGGCCAAGGCCCGCAAGGCTTCCCCGGCGGGCACGCCGATGGGCGTCACGGCCAGGAGGCGTTCTCCGGCCCGCAGACCCACCTGTTCCCGGGCGGGTTTTTGTTTGTATGTGCCCACCGTCCAGCAGGTGCCCAGCCCCATGGCCGCGCACTCCAGGACAAAGGCTTCGCAGACATAACCCACACACCAGTCGGGGGTGCCGCCGTCGGCCACAAAGCCCACGCCGTAGGTCACCCCGGCGATGCGCCGCCCCATCAGGCCGTGCCCGAACACCTCGTCCGCCCCGGAGAGGGGCACGATGCGCACACCCCCCCGGGCCAGCGCCCCGGCCAAAGTGCGCAGGCTCTCCTTTTGCGCCTCGGCGGGCGGCGCGCCGTAACGCCGCACCGACACCCGCCGGCGGGCCGCCTCATACCATCTGTGTTCATCCCGATGCAAAGCGATCGGTTCCAAAAAACCACCCCTGATTCAATTGACAATGGACAATGGACAATTGTGGCGCCGCCTTTGGCGGCGCAATTTTTTCTTGTTCTTTGCCGTTGTCTTTTTTTATTTTTTGTTCTATCTTATTCTGTTTTATTCTTTTCTTTTGCGTGCGATTGCTTTTTGTATTTCTACGAAGGCGAGCATGATAAAGCAGAGGGCTATGACGGCGGCCCAGTTGAGGAGGCTGAGGGGGGTCAGGCCAAACAGCACCCGCAACGGGGGTAGCAGGACGACGATGACCTGCAAAAAGGCCGAGCCGAAGAAGGCCACAAACAGCATCTTGTGCTCCCTGGGTTTCATGCGGAACACGCTGAAGCGCTCCGACTGGAAGCCCACGGCGGCGAAGAGCTGGGCCAGGGAGAGGGTCAGGAAGGCCATGGTGGTGCCCAGTTGGCCGGTGAACAGATTCACGGTGGACAAGCCCTGGGCGGCCACTTCCCGGCCCTGATCGATAAGGGCCCGCACTTGGGCGATGTCAAAGTAGCCCAGTTTGTCCATCATCTCGGTTCGGCAGCCGATGAGGTAGGCCCCCAGGGTCAGGGCGGCCTCCATCAGGCCCACCAGCAGGACGCGCAGCCAGGTGCGCCCGGTAAAAAATGGCTGTTTGCCGTCCCGGGGCTTGCGGTCCATGATGTCCGGCTCGGCGGGCTCCACGCCGAGCGCCAGGGCGGGGAAGGTGTCGGTGACCAGATTGATCCACAGGATGTGGGCCGGGCGAAGCAGCACCCATCGGACCATGGTGGCCGCCAGAATGGCCAGCACCTCCCCGGCGTTGGAGGACAGCAGGAAGCGCACGGTTTTATGTATGTTGTCGAAAATGCGCCGCCCCTCCCCCACCGCCAAGACGATGGTGGCGAAGTTGTCGTCGGTGAGCACCATGTCGGAAGCGCCCTTGGACACGTCGGTGCCGGTGATGCCCATGCCCACACCGATGTCGGCGGCGCGCAGGGCGGGGGCGTCGTTGACCCCGTCGCCGGTCATGGCCACCACTTTTCCCCGCTTCTGCCAGGCGGACACGATGAGGGACTTGTGTTCGGGGGCCACCCGGGCGTAGACCCCGATGTTGGGCAGCTCCCGCAGGAAGGTCTCCTCGCCCATCTCGTCGAGCTCGGTTCCGGTGACGGCGTAGCGTTTGTCGGGGCTTTTGCCGTCGGAGGGGCCCAGGATGCCCAAATCCCGGGCGATGGCCACGGCGGTGACCTTGTGGTCGCCGGTGATCATAATGGGCTGGATGCCCGCCCGGCGGCACAGGGCGATGGCTTCCCGGGCCTCGGGCCGGGCCGGGTCGATCATGCCGGTGAGGCCGAGGAAGACCAGGCCCTCTTCCACCCCGTCCGGGCGCTCAAAATCGGCGGCGGCGCAGTCTTTATACGCAAAGGCGAGCACGCGGAGCGCCCTTACGGCCATCTCCTCCCCCGCCCGGTCGGCGGCCAGCCGCCGGGCTTTGTCAAAGGGATGAACCCCATCGGCGGTCAGGACCGACACACAGCGGGCCGACAGCACGTCGGGGGCGCCCTTGACGAAAATCCGCAGGCCGCCCTCCGGGCGGGTCACCGCCACCGTGGACAGCTTGCGCCCCGAGTCGAAGGGGATCTCCCCCGCCCGGCGGCGGGCGCGAACGTCCTCCGGGGCGGTCTTTTTTTGGGCCAGCAGATAGTCGATGAGGGCTGTCTCGGTGGGATCGCCCGCCGTTTGTCCGGCGGCGTCGAGGGCGGCGTCGTTGCAGTGGAGCATGGCGTCAAACAGCAGGGGCCGCCTGTCCGTCCAGACCTCCATGACGGTCATGCGGTTTTGGGTGAGGGTGCCGGTTTTGTCGGAGCAGATGATCTGGGTGCTGCCCAGGGTCTCCACGGCGGGCAGGCGGCGGATGATGGCCCCCCGTCCGGCCATGCGGGACATGCCCATGGCCAGCACGATGGTGACCACGGCCACCATGCCCTCCGGAATGGCGGCCACCGCCAGGCTCACGGCGGTCAGGAACATCTCCAGCACGTCCCCCAGCTGGCCCAGCAGCCCCAGCAGGAACACCAGAACGGCCACCCCCAGCACCCCGACGGACAGCAGGTTGGAGATGCCGCTGAGTTTCTTTTGCAGGGGGGTCAGTTCCTTTTCGGTGGCGGCCAGCGTACCGGCGATACGGCCCATCTCGGTGGACATCCCGGCGGCGATGACCAAGCCCCGGCCCCGGCCGTAGGAGACCGAAGTGCCCATGAAGGCCATGTTGACCCGGTCGCCCAGGGGGCACTTGGGATCGCTCAGAGTGCCGGAGGCCTTTTCCGCGGGCACCGATTCCCCGGTCAGGGCCGACTCCTCCACCCGCAGGGAGGCGCTCTCCACGAGGAAGAGGTCGGCGGGAATGCTCTCCCCGGCCTCCAGGAGGATCATGTCCCCCAGCACGAGGCTGTCGGCGGGCACCTTTTCCACATGCCCGTCCCGCAGGGCGCGGGCGGAGGGGGCGGCCATCTTTTGCAGGGCGGCCAGGGCCTGTTCGGCCCGGGACTCCTGGACGGTGCCCAAAATCGCGTTGAGAGCCACCACCACCGCGATAATGGCCGCGTCCACCGTCTCGCCGATGAGCGCCGAAATGACGGCGGCGGCGATGAGAATCCAGATCATGAAATCGCCGAACTGGGACAGGAAGATCATCAGCCAGGTTTTCTGTTTGCCGCCGGTCAGGACGTTGGGGCCGTTCTCGGCCAGACGCCGGGCCGCCTCTTCCCGGGACAGGCCCTCGGGGGCGGACTGAATCCGGCGGAGAACCTCCCGCTCGGACAGCGTATGCCAGGGCGTGTTTGTCATGGGTTGAAGCCCACCTTTTGTGCGCCGCGCTCGGGGCCCGGCGGAAAATTTCACGGTCTCCGCCCCGCCGAGAGGGACGGCGTTCACTTTTTCCCACATTATACCACGCGAAACCTGTCCTTGTCGCGCAGTTTTGGGCGAGGGGGCCGGGAGAAGTCGGCGACCGGGGGCGTGGGCCGCGCTACCGAAGGGCCCCGGTCAGATCCGCCGCCCGGGTAAAGCCCTGGCGGGCGCAATAGGCGGCCAGGCCGTCGATGACGTCCAGGGGGGCTTCGGGGTCGCGGAAAAGGGCGGTACCCACCGCCACGGCGGACGCCCCGGCCAGCATGAGCTCCGCCGCGTCGTCGGCGGTCATGACGCCGCCCATGCCCATGATGGGGATTTTCACCGCTTGGGCTGTCTGCCAGACGCAGCGCACCGCCACCGGACGCACCGCCGGGCCGGACAGGCCGCCCACCCCACGGGCCAAAACGGGCCGCCGGGTGTTCACGTCAATGCGCATCCCCAGCAGGGTGTTGATCAGGGACAGGGCGTCGGCTCCCGCCGCTTCCGCCGCCCGGGCGATGTCGGCGATGTCGGCCACGTTGGGAGACAGCTTGACCATGACCGGCACGTTTGACCTGTCCCTGACCGCCCGAGTGACGGCGGCGGCCGAGGCGGGATCCACCCCGAAGGCCAGGCCCCCCGCCTTGACGTTGGGGCAGGAGATGTTGACCTCCAGCATGTCCACCCCGGCGTCGGAGAGCCGCCCGGCCAGTTCGGCGTATTCCGCCACGGTCTCCCCGGACAGGTTGGCGATGATCTTGACGTCATATTTGCGCAAAAAGGGCAGTTCGTTTTGGATAAACGCCTCCACCCCTGGGTTTTGCAGGCCCACGCTGTTGAGCATCCCCATGGGGGTCTCGGCGACCCGGGGGGGCGGATTGCCGCCCCGCGGGGCGATAGTGAGGCCTTTGACGCAAATCGCCCCCAGGCGGGACAGATCGAACCGCAGGCCGTATTCCCGCCCGAACCCAAACGTCCCCGAGGCCACCGCCACCGGATTTTTCAAAGAAACCCCAGCGAAGGACACCGCCATATCGACAGCTTCCTGTCCCCTGTCGTCTGTCGTCTGTCTCACCAGATCACCTCCCCGGCGTCAAACACCGGCCCGTCCTGGCAGACGCGGCTGTATGTCTCGCCGCCGCCGGGGGCCTTTGTCCGGCAGGCGCAGCCCAGGCAGGCCCCCAGACCGCAGCCCATGCGTTCCTCCAAGGAGACCTCGCAGGGGACGTCGAATTCCGCCGCCGCCGCGGCCACCGCCCGGAGCATGGGTTTGGGGCCGCAGGCCAGCACCCGGGCGTAGGCGGTTTCCCCCATCAACCGGCGGCAGACCGCGTCCACAAAGCCCCGGGCCCCCAGGCTGCCGTCGTCGGAACAGACCTCCACTTTGGGACACAGGGCATTCAAATCGTCGAGGAGCATGGCCAGCCCCGCCGTGCGAAAGCCGGTCACCGCGTGGGCGGTTCCGTTGAGGCGCCGGGCGGCGTACACCATGGGGGGCACACCGGCCCCGCCGCCCACCAGCAAAGTGGGCGGGCCGTCGGGGTTGGCGGTAAAGCCGCGCCCCAGGGGGAAGAGCAGGTCCACGGTCTCCCCGGGGCGGCGGCGGGCCAGCCAGGATGTCCCCGCGCCCTTTTTTTCAAAGACGAAGCGCAACATATCCTCCCGCTGGTCGCACAGGCTGATGGGGCGGCGTAGCAGGTTTTCCGGACCGCAGAGGATGTGGGCGAACTGACCGGCCCGGGCCTTGCGGCAGGGTTCCGACGGCTCCAGGCGCAAGTCAAAGGCCCCGGGTCTGAGTTCCGCGAGAGAAAGCACTGTGGCCAGCACTCAAAACACCTCGATTTCACTGACGCAGGTATCACTGTATTGACTGCCGGGGTAAACCGACAGGATGGTAATCCGCACCAGTGCGGCTTGCACGGCCCGCCCGAAGGGGATGCTCTGGTAGTCGCCGCCGGGGTGATAGTCCACGTCGGCCAAGGTGAACTCCATGCGCTCGCCGCCGCACTCCACCAGGATGCGCTCCACGCGGCCGTTCTGGCGCATGGTTTTGTCCTCTTTGCCGTAGCCGTTGACGATGGTCAGGCCGGTGATCTCCCGGGTCGTGTCAAACACCAGCTCCACCCAGGCGCCGACGCCCTCGTCGGGGGCGCCCTCGATCCAGGCGGTGGTCGGATCGCCGTCGATGAGGTTGTCCGGGGTGTAGCTGTTGCCCCCCACGTTGGGTAGGGTCGAGCTGGCGGTCACGCGGTTGGGGGCCAGCGCGCTCTGATCGGCCCAGGTCAGCTGCGCCAAGCGGAAGCGGTAATAGACCGGCTGTTCGTTGGGATACAACAGGGCCTCGCCTCTCAGAACAAAGGTGTCGTACAACATGCCGAGGTAGAGCAGGTTGAAGGAGACGGACACCCCGCCGTCCGGCTGGGGTTCCCAGCGGAAGATGTCCGCCCGCCAGCGGTCTGTGAAGGTGTCCCGCCAGGTGTACCCCGCGCCGTCGGCGGAAAAGGCGGGGATGCTCACCGCAGAGGGGACGGTGTCCGGCCCCAGAGCCTCCCGGCACAGGTCGTTCACATCGGCGGCGCTCAGATAGTAGCCGCCCCCCTGCGCGGGGGTGAACTGCCTGTCCGTCGGCCCGGCGCACAGCAGCGCCTGCCACAAAAAGGCGGTCAGCGCCTCGCCGGACAGGCCGTCCCGCTCGGAGAGGCCGCCGGTGATCACCGCCGCCGCCTGAAGCAGGCGGGCGGCGTTGTCCCGCTCGCCGCCCAAGGGCGCGCCGCGGGTCAAGGGGCCGGTGGGCGGCGTGAAGGCCTCGGGGGGGGTGACCGACAGGGGTTCCTCGCTGGGCACGGGGGGCACGGCGGGAGGCGCTTCGGCCTTCCACAGGGTGTCCCGCAGGGCGAGGGGGTCGAAGCGGTCGTAATAGGCCCCGGCCAGCAGCCCGGTGGCCACCAGAGCCAGCGCGGTCACGACGGCCAGCCAGCCCGGCGGGCCCTGAGCCTTCCGGGCGCGACGGGGCGGCGGCGGACTGCGGCGCGGGCGCACTGGGGGCGGCGCGGGGGGCGGCAGCAGTTCGGCGGGGGACAGGGGCGGATGGGAGGGCCCATAACCCGCCCCGGGCCAGCCGCGCTCAGGGGTTACAGCGGTTCCGCCGCCGGAAACGCCCACCGGCTGGGGTTGGGGCACAGGGCCGCCGCAGCGGTCGCAGACCCGGACCCCTTCGGGCAGAGGCTGCCCGCAGAGTTGGCATTGCAATACGCGCAACCCCTTTCAGAGGGTAGTTGTGAGAATCAGTTCTCCGCCGTCAGGCGGGCCAGGCATTCGCCGTAGATGTCCGCCGTGGCTTGGGCGATGTCGGCGGGGATTTCGGGGGGCGGGGTCACGCCGTCCAATTTGTTTTGGATCAGCCAGTCCCGAACGAATTGTTTATCGTAGCTTTTGGGGGAGGTGCCCACCGTATAGCTTTCGGCGTTCCAGAAGCGGCTGGAGTCGGGGGTGAGCAGTTCGTCGGCCAGGGTGAGGGCGCCCGTTTCGTCCAGGCCGAACTCCATTTTGGTGTCGGCGATGATGACGCCCTTTGTCAGGGCGTAGTCGTAGCAGCGGGCGTACACTTGCAGACAGGCCTGTTCCAGGCGGGCGGCCTGTTCCGCACCGAGGCCTTGGCTCAGCTCGTCCATGCCGATGTTCACGTCGTGGCCTTCGGAACTCTTGGTGGAGGGGGTCAGGAGGGGGGCGGGCAGGCGCTCGGCCTGGCGGAGGCCCCGGGGCAGGGGATACCCGCGAAACCCTTCGGTCTGCTGGTATTCCTTCCACATGCTGCCGAACATATACCCCCGCACGATGAATTCGTAGGGCAGCATGGTCAGCTTTTTCACCGCCACCGCCCGGCCCCGGTATTCGGGGGCGTCAAAGGGCGGGGGCGGCTCGCCGGGCAGGGTGTGGTTGGGGACGATGTCCGCCGTCTTGTCAAACCAAAACTGGGACAGTCTGTTAAGGACGCTGCCCTTGCCCGGGATGGGCGTGGGCAGAATGACGTCGAAGGCCGAAATCCGGTCGGTGGTGACGATGACCAGGCGTCCGTCCTCCAGGTCGTACACCTCTCGAACCTTGCCGGAGATCATTTTTTTCACGGCGGAATCCCCCTCAAATCAATTGCGAACCATGGTCACATGCACTGGATGCATTTGCCCAGTTCTTCTTTCATGCGCAGGGCTTCGGCCCGGGCGGCCTCGGCGAAGTTTTCGGGGGCGCCTTTCTTCTGCCAGGCGCACAGGATGGCCCGGGAGGAGTTGACGATGGCGCCTCTGCCCATGCGGTCGAAGGCGCGGGACACGTCCCAGGCGGTGCCCCCCTGGGCCCCGTAGCCGGGCACCAGGAAGAAGAGCTGAGGGAAGTGTTCCCGCAGTTCCCTGATTTCAGAGGGCTGTGTCGCTCCCACCACCAGGCCCACCGAGGTGTAGCCGTATTTTCCGACGAAGGGCATGCCCCAGCGGTCCGTCAGGTCGGCCACCGCCCGGTAGAGGGGCCGGTCGGGCACGCAGAGCATTTGCAGCTCCGACGAGGAGCGGTTGGAGGTGCGCCCCAGAACGAAGATGGCCCGGTCGTAGGTTTTCATGTCTTCCAGGAAGGGCTTTATACTGTCGCTGCCCTGGTAGGGGTTGACGGTCACCGCGTCGGCGTCGAAAGGGGCGATGTCGGTTTGGCCCACTCGGACGCGGCCCAGGAAGGCGGCGCTGTAACACTCGGCGGTGGAACCGATGTCCCCCCGCTTGGCGTCGGCGATGACGTAGTAACCCAGGGCGCGGGCGTAGGCGATGGAATCCCGGAGGACGGCCATGCCCTCCGGCCCCAGGGCCTCGTAGCAGGCCGACTGCAATTTGACCGCCGGCACCACGTCGGCCAGGGCGTCCAGCAGGGCCGTGTTGAAACGGCGCACGGCGTTGGCTGCCGCCGCCAGCGTTTCGCCGGACGCGGCGATCTCCTCCGCCAACAGCCAGGGCGGCAGATGCTCCAGACGGGGATCCAGCCCCGCCACCGTGGGGTTTCGCTTGTCCCGTATCCGCTCAATCAGCGCGTCGATGCCCATATCGGCCCTCCTCGTCTCCTTGTATCGGAACCTTGATTCGTCATATTATACCATTGCGCGAAGGGAAGCGCAAGGGACATCAAAAGGACATGCCGTTCCGGGCTGAAACGCGCCCCCCTATACGCGGGGCTTTGGCGCTCCCTCGGCTTGGATGCCCCTGCGCCCGTACGGCGAGCGCGCTTGCTGCCGCCCCACGGTCTGGGAAAAACGCGATTCATTTTTTTGAGGGAAAAATCTCGCCGGGCGGAAAATTTTCCCCGGCGCGGCGGGTCATATCCCGCGGCGCGGCGTGTTTTTATAAATCCTTACAAGGCGATTCGGCCGCAATTTGACAATTGCCGGCCGGGCTTTTTTGTCCGCCCGCGGGAATATTATATGTGACGCCGCTGGCGTTCAGTCTTTTATCGTGTTTTTGCCTATGCGGATACGCCCGCCGTATCCTGAATACCCCGTCCGGCGGCGGGGACGCGTCCCGCCTTTCCGGCGCGGCGCTTCAAAACGCTATCCATGCCCGCCGGAGAAATGATGGTACTGTTATGAAACACTCTTGCCACGGGGCGGCCAAGGCCTTGGCCTGCATTGCCGCCGCCGTTTTTTTCCATTTTACCGTTCTGCCCGTCGGTTAAGCGGCGGCGGAACTGCCCGCCCTGATTCCGGTGGGACGCACCGTGGGCGTTAAGCTCCATGTAGCGGGCGTCGTCGTGACCGAACTGACCGGGGTGGACACAGCCGACGGGGCCGCCTCCCCCTCCAAACAGGCCGGGCTTCAGCCGGGGGATCGGATCACCCACGTGGGCGCCGCCGAAATTAACGGCGCGAAGGCGTTGCGAGACGCCGTGAACCGAAGCGGCGGGCGGGCGGTCACCCTGCGGGTGGAGCGGGCGGACAGCCGCCTGAGCCTGACTCTCACCCCGGCCAAAGCGGCGGACAACACATACAAAATCGGCGCCCTGATCCGGGACTGCGTGGCCGGCATCGGCACCGTGACCTTCTGCGACCCCGCCACCGGCCTGTTCGGCGCGCTGGGTCACGGCATCGGGGACAACGAAAACAGCCTGATCCCCTTCGAGGGCGGGGACGTCTACGGGGCCGCCGTCCAGGAGATCGCCCGGGGGGCGGCGGGCAAGCCGGGGGAACTGCGGGGCGCCTTCGTCTCCGACGAGAGCATCGGCCGCCTGTACGCCAACACGGAGCACGGCGTCTTCGGGCGGCTGGTGGGCGAGTCCCTTTGGGCCGGGCGTGATCCCATCCCGGTGGCGGCGGCGGCGGAGGTGCGCTGCGGCCCGGCCTCGGTGCTGGCCAATGTCCAGGGGGACGAGGTGCGGGCTTTCGCCATTGAAATTGTCAAAATCTACGGGCCCGACATCCCGAACAGCCGTCATTTCATGCTGAAGGTTGTGGATCCCGAGCTGCTCGACCTCACGGCGGGCATTGTCCAGGGCATGAGCGGCAGCCCCATCCTGCAAAACGGAAAGCTGGTGGGGGCGGTCACCCATGTGCTGGTGGGGGATCCCAAACGGGGGTACGGGCTGTTTTTGGAACACATGTTTAAGAGCGCCCAAGCCTATCTGCCGCAAGAGGAAGCGGGGGCGCTGCGGAAGGTGTCGTAACCCCTCGATATCTTTTCCATCTTTTTCCAAATTCGGTCTTGCAAATCTCGCGCCGATATGATATTTTATTGTCGCCGGCAAGAAAAGCACCGAAGAACAGGAGAAAAGGAAGGGGTTTCCCGAAATGGAAGATACCATTAAGATTCTCGTCGCCGACGACAACGCCGATTTTCGCGGCCTGCTCATCGACGCGTTGGAGGAAGAAAAAGACTTTGAGGTGGTCGGGGTGGCCACCGACGGTTATCAGTCTCTGCAAAGCATTATGGCGCTGACGCCCGACGTGGTGCTCATGGACATCGTGCTGCCGCTGCTGGACGGCTTCGGCCTGATGAAGGCGGCGGCCGGTATGACGCTGAAGAAGCGTCCGGCCTTTATCGTGCTGTCCAGCTTCGCTACCGAGCACACCACCGCCGAGGCCGCCGCCTTGGGGGCGCAATATTTCATGGTCAAACCCTTCGACATGCCCGCCCTGATGGACCGAATCCGCATGGTCAACTGCCGTCCCCGGGCGCAGCCCTTCCTGACGGCGACCGGCGGGCGCATAGGCCGGGCCGACCTGGACATCGAGACCCGGGTGACCGACATCATCCACGAAATCGGCGTCCCCGCCCACATCAAGGGGTATCAATATCTCCGGGAGGCTATCCTGGTGGCCATCCGGGACCGGGAGGCCATCAACGCCATCACCAAAATGCTCTATCCCTCCGTGGCCAAAGCCTTTAGCACCACCCCCTCCCGGGTGGAACGGGCCATCCGTCACGCCATCGAGGTGGCCTGGGACAGGGGCGACATCGAAACCCTGCAAAGTTTCTTCGGCTATACGGTCTCCAACGTCAAGGGCAAGCCCACCAACTCCGAGTTTATCGCCATGATCTCGGATCGGCTGTCCCTCCAGCTCAAAGCGGGGGCGTAGGGGAAGGAAGGGCGACAAACGGCTTGCGGCTCGGTGGCCGCAAGCCGTTTGTCATGCGCGGCGGGCAGAGCGGGTTGTTTTGAGGGGTTGCACGGCAGGGGGGGTGCGGGCTGTTGAGACACGGGATGTTGCGGACGGCGTTCCGTACAGGAGGCGCAAAATATTTTGCGAAATTTTGCTCTTTAATCTGTTGATTTTTTCGCTCTTTTTTCGTATACTATATATGTGCTTATTTTTCTCGAAGGATGTGTGCGAAATGATTGTCACCGCGACGGAGTTTAAGACCCATGTGAGCCGGTATCTCGCGCTGGCCGACAAGGAGGAGGTTCTCATCACCAAGAACGGGCGGGGCGTCGCCAAGCTGGTGAACGCCCAGGACGGGCGGGGGGCCGCCCTTCGTTCCCTGCGGGGTCTGCTGAAAGACACCGACGCCACGAAAGAATCCATCCGGGCGGAAAGGTTGGCGTCATACGATGAAGGCATTGATTGACACAAATGTGATCATCGACTATCTCGCCGACCGGGCCCCCTTTGCCGACCACGCGGAGAAAATCAACGACCTGTGCGAACGGGGGGCGCTCACCGGCGTCCTCACGGCCAGCGCCGTGACGGACATCTACTACATCCTGCGCAAGAGCGCCGGTCGGGCAAAAACCCTGGAAAGCCTGAGGCTCCTGTTTTCCGTGTTTG
>JAITQI010000186.1 GCA_031289065.1 Oscillospiraceae bacterium | reverse complement strand
GCGGCACGGTGGATTCCAGCACCACCAAACCGCCCGGCCTGAGCGCCGCCCCCACCTGCCGCGCCGCCGACTCAACAAAGCGCAACTCGGCCTCGCACACCCCGTCGGGCCGCGTCCGGTGAGGGGTTTGCACGGTGATGATGTAGGCGTCGGCCCCCGGTGTCTCGATGGAAAAGGCCAGCCGTCCGGTCGCCCGTGCGGCGGCGAAGGCCGCCTCCATCCCCGGCTCTTCCATGGGCAGCCGCCCGGCGTTCAGGGTGTCCACCACCGCCTGCTTGATGTCCACCCCGGTGACCCGAAACCCGCCGTCGGTCAAGCTGACAGCCGTGGGCAGCCCGATGTAACCAAGGCCGATGACGCAAATATGCTCGATAGGCATGTTCAAACCCCTCGTCTCTAATCTCTGTCCGCCGCTTCGGACAGCCTCACCATGGTCAAAATCGCCTGCTCCCGGGTGTAGGTGTCCCTGGGGGAAAACCGATTGTTCCCGGTGCCCAGCATGACGCCCCCGGCGGTGACATAGGCCACCCCCGCCCGGGCCCAGTCGGCGATGCTGTCCCGGTCGTCGTAGGTCAGGGTGCCGCTTGTATCGGCGAGGCCCAGGGCCAGCGCGGCGGAGCGCAGCAGCTTGGCCGCCTCCTCCCGGGTGATGGCCCGGTGGGGGTCAAAAAGGTTGCCGCCGACGCCGTCGATCGCCCCCAGCGCCCGGAGGCGGGTGACGTTCAGGTTATCGGTGTCGTCAAACGCCGGGCCCCGCGCCGCGAGGAACTGGGGGGACAGCTGGGCCGCCAGGGGGGCCAACAAATCGGCCATTTCTTCTCGGGTGATGGGGCGCTGATACCCCTGCCGCAAATAGCCCGGCACCAGCCCCTGGGAGACCGCCTTGTTCAGTTCGGGTACGGCCCAGGAGGACGGGGTCTCGTCCGGAGACTGCCCGGCGATGCGCCGGTAGGCCGCCTCATAGGCACCCTTGAGGACGCCGTCGTCCCGAAAATGGCCCCAGTTTCGTCCCACATCGCTCGCCGCGCCCTCGATCTTCCAAGCCTCGTCGATGTGGGAGAAAAACATGACCTCCACATCCTGCGCCCGCGCCCAGGCATACACGTCTTCAAAATAGGTTTTCGCGTTTTCCATGCCCGGTTCGGCGGCCTTTTCCGGGCTGCCGCCGCTGGGCCAGCCGGTTTCGCTGATCAGGCAGGGCTTCCCCTGGGCGATGGCCTTGACCCGGTCATAGGCGTCGGCCAGCCGCGCCGCCGCGCCGTCGATGGCCACCCCTTCAAAGAAGGGGTAGACGGTCATCAGCACCGCGTCGCAGGCGGCGGCAAGCTCCGGGTTGTCCAGCCAGGCTTGGGCCGTGTCCGAGGTGGTGACCGGAATGGACGGGTCGTTCAGGCGACTTTTCACCTCGCGAATGTAAGCGGCCAGCTGCGCGGCGGTCATCTCGCCCCGGTAGAGGTTCTCCGAGCCAACCACCGCCATGTCGGCCAGCCCGGCGTTCACCGTCGCCACCAGCGCGTCCAACTCGCCGCTCCAGGTCTCCGGGGCGCCCTTGTCCAGCCAGCAGCCCGCGATCACGCGGAACCCGTATTCCTTGGCGATAGGGTAGACCTTGGCCAATGCCCCCGAGGCCGAAAACAACCGGATGGTATCCGCATAGGGCCGCAGGGCGGACAGCTGCGCCCGAATCTGCGCCTCGGGCAGCGCGCTGCCCAGGTCGGGGCTCTGGCCGTTCACATAGGGGGAAAAACAGAGGGACAGCTTGGCCGTCTGCGCCGGATGTTTTTGCGCCGGGGGCGCAGCGGCGGAAGGCGGCGCGCCCTTGCTGTATACGATCTCGTTGGGTCGCCCCGCCTCACGGTAGACGGTCACCTTGTCCAAGGCGGCGGCCTCGGTGCGCGCCCCGTCGCCGTTCGGCGTGAAGGAGGCCGGGATCAGGTAGACATAAAGAACCGCCGCCCGAATATCCTCCCCGCCGGAAACAAAGAGGCAGTCAAAGGAGCCGTACGCGTCGAGCGTCACGCTGGGGGCGGCGGTGGTGGGTTTGGGGCCCCATACGGTGCCGCCCCGGGTCACCTGAAGGGCCATGGTCACCCGCCAGCCGTCAAACCCGCCCGCCGCGTCGCCGGACAGGACATGCCCGGTCACACGCGTCCCCCCGTCCATGGCGGGGACAAAGTCCACAACCAGCCGAGGCCCCTCCGCCGCCCGGGACACCGCCCCCGGCAGCGCCGCAAACCCCACCAAAAAGGCGGCCAAAAACACACACAGTTTCCGTTTCACAAAAGAACCCTCCATCCCTAAAAAATGACCAACGACGAACTATCCGTTATGCCGCAGCGCCTCCGCCCTGTCGGTCTTCTCCCAAGACAGGTCCAAATCCGTCCGCCCGAAGTGCCCGTAAGAGGCGGTGGCGGCGTAGATGGGGCGGCGCAGACCCAGGGCTTCGATGATCCTGGCCGGGCGGAAGTCAAAATGGCGGCTCACCAGCGCGGACAGCTCCTCGTCGGGGCGGACGCCGGTGCCGAAGGTGTCCACCAGCAGGGACACCGGGCGGGCCACGCCGATGGCGTAGGCCACCTCGATTTCACAGCGCCGGGCCAGTCCGGCGGCCACCAGGTTTTTGGCGGCATAGCGGGCCATGTAGGCGGCGCTGCGGTCAACCTTGGTGGGATCCTTGCCCGAAAAGGCCCCGCCGCCGTGGCGGGCGTAGCCGCCGTAGGTGTCCACGATGATTTTGCGCCCGGTCAGGCCGGAGTCCCCCTGAGGGCCGCCCAGCACGAAACGCCCGGTGGGGTTGATGTACAGCGCGGTCTTGCCGTCTAAGTAGCCCGCCGGAATGGCCTTGCGGATGACCTCCGTCAGAACGCCGTCCCGCACCGTCCCGATGTCGATGTCGTCGTGCTGGGTGGAGACAACAATGGCCGCGCAGCGGGCGACGCGGCCAGCAGCGTCGTATTCCACCGTCACCTGGGCCTTGCCGTCCGGGCGCAGGAAGGGCAGTTCGCCGGTTTTCCGGGCCTCGGCCAGCCGACGGGTGAGGGCGTGGGCCAAAGCGATGGGGGCCGGCATGAGCTCCGGCGTCTCGTCGCAGGCGTAGCCGAAAATGATGCCCTGATCCCCCGCGCCGATGAGCTCGGCGTCCTCTTTGTCCCCCAGGCGGTATTCGTAGGAAGCGTCCACCCCCCGGGCGATGTCGGGGCTCTGCTCGTCGATGGCGGTCAGCACCGCGCAGGTGGAGCAGTCAAAGCCCAAGTCGGCCCGGTCGTAGCCCACCCGCCGGATGGTCTCCCGCACCACGGCGGGGATGTCCACATAGCACTCAGTGGAGATTTCCCCCATCACCAGTGCCATGCCGGTGGTGACAATAGCCTCGCAGGCCACGCGGGCCTGAGGGTCCTCGGACAGAATGGCGTCCAGCACCCCGTCGGAAATTTGGTCGCACACCTTGTCGGGATGCCCCTCGGTGACCGATTCGGAGGTGAAAATACGGGACATAAAAAATGCCCTCCCTTGTATCAATAGTGATTCAAATAGGCTTCCTGCTCCGCCGTCAGGCGGTCGATGGACAGGCCCATAGCGGCCAGCTTGCGCTGGGAGACCGCCCGGTCAATGTCAGGGGGAATGTCGTAAACGCCGGGGGGCATGTCCCCCCCGTGGCGGGCCATGTGCAGCAGCGCCAGGGCCTGCACGGAAAAACTCATGTCCATGATCTCGGCGGGATGCCCGTTACCCGAGGCCAGGTTGACCAGCCGCCCTTGGGCCAGCAGATTGAGCACACGCCCGTCGGGCATCCGGTAGCCCGTGATGTGTTCGCGGCGGGGCCAAACTTCGGCGGCCAGCGCCTCCAAATCGGGCAGGGAGACCTCTAAATCGAAATGCCCGGCGTTGGACAGGATGGCCCCGTCCTTCATGCGCGCCATGTGCCGCCGAGTGATCACGTCCCGGCAGCCGGTGACCGTGATGAAAAAATCCCCCAAGGGCGCGGCGTCCTCCATGGTCATGACCGAAAAGCCGTCCATGGCCGCCTCGATGGCCTTCACCGGGTCGATCTCGGTGACAATCACCCGCGCCCCAAGCCCTTGGGCCCGCAAGGCCACCCCCCGGCCGCACCAGCCGTACCCGGCCACCACCACCGTCTTGCCGGTGACCTGCACGTTGGTGGCGTGGAGGATAGCCGCCCAGGTGGACTGCCCGGTGCCGTACCGGTTGTCGAACAAATGCTTGCAGTCGGCGTCGTTCACCGCCAGCATGGGAAAACGGAGCGCCCCGGCGGCGGCTCGGGCCCGCAGGCGGTGAACCCCGGTGGTGGTCTCCTCGGTGCCCCCGATGAGGGCTTGCCCCAGCGACGCCTGCGCGCCGTGGAGCAGGGCGGTGAAATCGCCCCCGTCGTCCAGGATGAGATGGGGATAAAACCCCAGCGCGGCGGACAGATGGGCCTCGTATTCCGTCGGCGTGGCCCCGTGCCAAGCGTAGACGGCCACCCCGCGGGAAGCCAGCCCCGCCGCCACATCGTCCTGGGTGGACAAGGGGTTGCAGCCGGTCACCGCCACGTCGGCCCCGCCCTGGCCCAGGGCAAGCGCCATGCGCGCCGTCTTGGCCTCCAGATGGATGGACAGCGCCACCCGCAGCCCCGCAAAGGGCCGTGTTTCCGCGAATTCGGCCGCCAAACCGTTCAAAACCGGCATATAAGAGGCCGCCCAGTCGATTTTCTGACACCCGGCCTCAGCCAGACCGGCATCCCGCAACAGATTCAAAGCATACCACCGCCCCCGGCCAAATAGAATCCATCCCCGAACAAACCCGCAAAAGCGTGCCCCGAGATACAAAACAGTATATCATGACAGGAGAGAAAACAAAAGACCACACAGAAAATTGAGACATCTTTTTTGAAAAAGAACGCACGCCCCGTCCCCGCAAAAAAAAGCCGCCGCGGGATTTCTCCCGCGGCGGTCACCCTCGCTGTACATAAGGCATATGAACAGACTGGCAAGGTCTTCAAGGGTTTTAGTAGTGGCCTTGGTTTTCGTCAGGCTCACGCCTCCTTCGTTTCCATAGGATCAGAAGCAGCAAGAGCAGAGCCATCCCGCCTGACACGAGGAAGAAGACCTGACTGACGTCGTCCCCTGTTCGGGGCTCATTGGAGTTTGCGTCCGCCCCGCCGGGCGAATTCGGAACCGGCGCGCCGCTGGGGGCGACCGACGGCGGAACGGGGGTCGGGGAAGGGGACGGCGGAACGGGGCTGGACCTTGTATCAGGGGTGGGCTTGGGGGTAGCGTTGGGATCGGTGGAGGGCTGTCCGCCGGGTGTTTCCTTGGGGGGTTTGCTCGGAGGCGCAGTCGCGGGAACGATGGCCCCCCCCATGGGAACACCGACGGAGATGTCGTTCGGGGTGAATAAAATGTCCTGATTTTCGGTTTCAAGCTCCTCCAGCTCCTGCGCGTTTGGGGGGAACGTTTCGGCAAAGGCAGTGACAGAAAAAGCGCAGACGGCCAGGGAAACGAGAAACAGGACTGCCAGGGTTCTTGGTTTCAAATCACTGCACAACCTCTCCGGGAATTACGCCACGTAGGTGAATTTGAAGGTCAGGACGTAACTGGGTTGATACGCGGTGGCGAAGGTGCCGGTGTAGGTGCCGGCGATTCTGAAGTTCCAATTGGTCGAGGAACCCAAATCGGTGCCGATATCGGTGATGGCAGTCTTATAAGTACCAACGTTGAGGAGGTTGATCTGACCGAATTGCCCGTAGCTGCCAACCAGGTTCAGGACGAGGGTGGAGTCCACGACGCCGTTCGCGCTGGGGTCGTGAAAGCCCGCCTCGAACTTGACGACGCTGATTTTAACTTTGTGCGCCGTGGAGAAGTTTTTGACCGTGTAGGTGGGGGAGGTCACGAGGCCCTCGTCAGAGGCGAAGGCGGCCCAGATGATCTTGATGGGAACGGCCAGGTTGATTTCGGTGTCCGCGGGCTGAGGCGGTTGGTCAGGATTGTCGGGATCGGGGTCGATCAGGTTGGTGTCCTTGCCGACGTAGCCGTACATCGGGATGATCCTGGTGATGGGCGAATCGGTGTCGTGGCCCGTAACGGCGTCGTCGTGCTGCTGGGCGCTGTCGTCGAAGGACCCGGCGAACGCGGAGGGGACGGCAAAGGCGGCCATAAAGACAACGGCCAGAAGGATTGACAGAGTTTTTTTCATGTGTTGGTTCTCCCTTTCGGTTCTATTTTTTGACGGTGATAATGAGCGCGACTTCTTGCTTGCCTTGCCAGACAAGGGTTTCGGGGTCGTATACGTTCAGGGTGGCAGTCGCGGGGTATTTGCCAGCCGGAAGCGTCTTGAGGAGTTTCGCGGTGTCGATGTGGTGGTTGGGGAGGATGCCCCCCGAGTCGTAGAGCATGTCCCCCGTTTTGTCCTCGAAGACCTGCACCACCATGGGATAGACGTTGTACGAGGGGTTCTCTATCTGCAGGGTCCCCGCGGAGGCGCCGGTTTCAAAGATGGGGCGGGCGTTGATCTTGAAGGAAAAGTAGGAGGCGTCAACAAACCGCTGCATCTGTTCCATAACCTCGTCGGGGGTCATGTGGGTCAGATAGCCCTCGTCGGCCTCCCCCGAGCCGGGGAACAGCCCCTCGGCGGCGATGATGGGCGGCGACGCGTCCCCCGTCGAGGAGGAGGAGGAGAAGACGCCGATCGCAAAGAGAAGGAGGGCCAGCACGAGAAACGGCAGAAAGAGAAAGAGAAACTTTTTGCGCGTTTTTTTCTCGGCTTTCTGCATACGTCTGCTTCGGGAGGGCTTCGGGGCGGAGGGATAGCGAATTGGTTCGGTCATGTTTTTCCCTTCCTTTGGCTATGGATGATGGGTGGTTTTGGTTTGTCCCGCAGGGCGGAGCCGGATGTTTCCGGCTCCGCCCGCCGGGCATATGACAATTCAGGGGGGTAAGGCCTGAACCGACATCGTGGAAGAGGGACTCAGGGGGAGGGATCCGGAATCACCAGATCCAGCTTAAAGGTGGCGTTGAACTTGGGGGCGCGCTGGATATCGAACAGTCCCTTGTACAGACCGCCGATGCGGAAATATCCTGTCGAACCGGTTTCGTCTTTCGCGGCCAGGGGCGCGGTGGTGCTCGCCAGGGCGAGGCCGAGATTGCTGCCCAGGGGCAGGTATCCGGTGCCGAAGGTGGGGGAGGAGATATGGCCTTCCAGCTTCAGGCCCAACTGACCGGCGGAAACCGGGTTTTGCGTAAGGGTCAGGCCGTCGGGCTCCACCACGGCGAAATCGGAGAGGTAAACCGACATGGGGAAGGTGGATTCGTTTGTGATGTGGTACAGCGGCGAGGAAATCCGTCCGCTGTTCACGTTGAAGGCCGCGAAGATCATCTTGATGGGTATGCTGGCCGAGAGGATGGTGTCGATCGCCTCATACTTGAACTTGTAGGTGTCCGACAGCCCCCCCGCGTTGGTCACGGTGACCCAGATGTTGTAGGTGCTGCCGTGGACGAAGTCGAGGTCAACTTCCAGCTCGTCGAGCCCGGCGGTGGTGTAGTCGCTGCTGGTCAGGGTGACGGTTTTGTTCGCCGTGGTGATGAGATCGCCATCCGCCGTGTACGGCCCGGCTTTGACGACCACGCCGGAGATGGCCGCCGCGCCGACCGTCGGCTCATAAAAGCCCACCGTGAGGCTGACGGATTCCACCGTCGTGCCGATATCCACCAGGGCGCTTGTGATGAGCGGCGGGGTGTAGAAGTCGATGTAGGTGCCGTAGGTGGTGCGCTTCTGATCCAGCGTGGTGGCCAAGACGGTCTGCGCGTAATAACGCGTGTTGGGCACCAACCCTGTTCTTGTGATCGCCACGGGGGTATCCTGCCAGGCCGCCGGCCAGGCGGCGTAAACGCCGTCGTGCAGCTTCGCGCCCACATAGGAGGCGGATGTGTCGGTCGTGGCCGTGGTGGACAGCAGGTAACCGCTGTCGGTGTGATAGGTGCCGTCCAGCTTGTCATGCCCCGTGTTGGTCAGGAGGATTTGCATGGCGATAGCGTTGTTGAGCTCCGCCGGGGTGCGCGCCGGATTGGAAGCCACCAAGGTGCCCGGGATGTTGTATGTAAGTTTGAGTTCCTGTGCCGTATAGGAGGCCCGCCCCGAGGGGATGGGCTTGACGTAATTCGGGGAGTTCCAACGCAACAGCGTGCCCAGGGGTGTTGATCCCGCCGTGTTGTATACGACGATGTTGTCGTTCCGGGACGCCGCGCCGGTGGTGTAAGCGAAGTTCAAGTAGCCCGTCGGCAGGGTCGGGGCCGGGTTTATCAGAAGGGTCACCCGGTTGCCGTCGGCGTAAACCTTGAGGACGGAAGCCGCCGCGGGCAGCGTGGTATCCACAAGCGTGGCGTTGACGAAGTTGGCGGTGCCCGCGTTGCCGCCGCTGCCGGCGTTGATGGCCCGGTGCAGGCTGCTCTTGGCGAAGGCGAGAACCGTGGCCCCGCTTCCGATGCTCAGGGAGCCGGTGGCGGAAGCGCTGTACTGCTTGCCGCTTCCGATGCCGTTGCTGCTCGGGGCGTTGGCCGTTACGGTGCCGCCGTTGAGGGTGATCGTGCCGATGTCGCCGTTCAGGCCGCCGCCGATACCCGCGCCGCCGCCGACGCCCGTGTTGCCCGCGTCGCTCCCGCCCGTCGCGTTGACGGTGCCGCTGCTGACGGTGATCGTGCCGCCCGCGCCGCCTGCCCCGCCGCCGATACCCGCGCCGCCGTTCACGCCGCCGTTGGCGTTCACGGTGCCGGTGCCGCTGAGGGTGATGGAGCCGCCCGCGCCGCTGTTGCCGCCGCCGATGCCCGCGCTGTAGCCGCCGCCGGTGGCGGTCAGGGTGCCGGCACCGCTAAGGGTGAGGGTCGCCGTGCTGGGGACAAGGATGCCCGCGTTGTCGCCGGTGGCGGTGGCCGTGTGAACCAGGGAGTTCGTGCCCGTCACCGTGAGACTGATATTGGCTGAGCCGGTCAGCTTGAAGGGCGGTGTACCCACGATAGCGGAGGTGACGGTGATCCCGTTAATGGTGATGTTGGTGGTCACGCCGGTCGCCGCCTGAATGCTTCTCACCGGGCCGTATTGGTTGCCGCTGGACTGATAGATGGTGTACGACAGCCCGTTGGCCGCGGTGTTGAAACTCAGGGTCTGCGTGGCGTAGCCGTAACCGAATCCGGTTGTCAGCAGGGAACCGTCCGCGTTGTCCAGGTCGATGTCGATGGTCGTGCCGATCTTGACTTCCAGCGCGGTGGCGCTCTTGACCGAACCGAGCTGGGGTTTGCTGTCCGAGACCCGGACGACCGGGCCTTTGAGGGTGGAACCCCCCGAGTTATAGGCGAAAATCCTGTCGTTTCGCGCCGCCGCGCCGGTGACGTAGGCGAAGGACCTGTAGTTGGTGGGCAGGGTCAGCGTTTTGGTTGAGGAGGCCCCGTTGTTCTCGTAGACTTTAAGGGAGGTGTTCTGATCGGTGTAGACGATGGCGTTGAAGGTGGCGTTGACGAAGTAGCCGTCGCCCAGGTTGGCGGCGCTTTCGTGAAGGGCCGGGAGGGTGGCGTAAGCGTAGGCTGTGACGACCGCCGCGTCGTCGATAGAGAGCGAGGCCGCCGCGCCGCCGTTGCCGCCGCCGATGCCCGCGCCGCCGCCGGTGCCCACGCTACCTGCGCCGCCTGTGGCCGTTACGGTTCCGCTGGAGATGGTGATCGTGCCGCCCGCGCCGCCGTTGCCGCCGCCGATGGCCGCGCCTTCCGCGCCGCCCTTGGCCGTTATGTTGGGGGTGGCGCTGATGGTGATCGCGCCGCCCGCGCCGCCGCTGCCGCCGCCGATGCCCGCGCCATTCGCGCCGCCGTTGGCCGTGACAATGGCGCTGCCCCGCACGGAGATACTGGTGCCCGCGCCGCGCCAACCGCCGCCGATGCCCGCGCCGTTGCCGCCGCCTGTGGCGATGACGGTGCCGCCCTCGATGATGACGGTGCCGCTGGAGCCCTTGTTGGCCGCCACCGAGTCGGAGCTGCCGCCGCCGATGCCCGCGCCGCCGTTCGTGCCGCCGTTGGCTGTCACATGGCCGCCGGAGATGGTGATGCTGCCGCCGTTGCCCGCGCCGGCCACGGTTGTCAGGCCGCCGCCGATGCCCGCGCCGCCGGTGCCGCCGTTGGCGATCAGGGTGACGCCGCTGATGGTGATGGTGCCGCCGCTGGCGTTGTTGCCGCCGCCGATACCCGCGCTGTTGAGGCCGCCGGTGGCGGTCAGGGAGCCGGTGCCGTTGAGGGCGAGAGTCGTCCCGCTGGGGACAAGCATCCCCGCGTTGTCGCCGGACGCGGTGGCGGTGCTGATAAAGGAACTCGTTCCCTCCAGCGTAAGGGTCGCGCTGGCGGTGCCGGAGAGCTTAAAGGGCGGGGTGCCCGCCGTGCCGCTGGTGACGGTGAGCCCGGCGATCGTCGCCGTGAGAGTCACGCCGGTGTCCACTTGAATGCTTGTCACCGCGCCGCCGGGGGCCAGGGTGTTGGTACCTGACTGGTATATGCGGTAGGAAATGCCGGTGAAGGCCGATGCGAAGGCCAGCGTGTGGGTGCCGCTGGTGAACCCGTACCCCAGGCCTGTCCTCACCAGGGAGCTGTCGGCGTTGTCCAGATCGATGGCGAGCGTCGTTAACAGCTTGACATCCAGAACCGCGACAGTGTTAACCGAGGCGAGCAAGGGGCTGTCGCCCGTGAACCGAACGACCGTGCCGAGGAGGGTGGTGCCCGCCGCGTTAAAGGCGAAAATATTGTCGTTCTGCGTGGCCGTCGCGCCGGTGGTGTAAGCGAAGCAACGGTAGCCTGCGGGCAGGTTCAGCGTATTGGCGCTGGAAGCCCCGCCGTTGGCGTAAACCTTGAGAGCGGCCGCCTGGGTGATGCCCGTATCAAGTTTGGCGTTGACATAAAAACCGTTACCCGCGTTGCCGCCGGCGGGAACCTGGATGCCGGGATATACGCCGATGGCATAAGCCCTGACCGTCGCCGCCGAAGCGATGTTGAGGGTGCCCGCCGCGCCGCCGTTCGCGCCGCCGATACCCGCGGCGTTGGTGCCGCCGGTGGCGTTGACGGTGCCGCCGTTTATGGTGAGGGCCCCGGCGGCCCCGTTGCCGCCGCCGCCGATGCCCGCGCCGTTGGCGCCGCCCTTGGCGTTGATGGTACCGCCGTTGATGGTGACGCTGCCCGCCGTGGCGTTGCCGCCGCCGATGCCCGCGCCGCTCGCGCCGCCGTTGGCGTTCAGGGTGCCGCTGCCGCCGACGATGAGGGTGGTGCCCGAGGGCACAGAGATACCGGCGTTGTTGCCCGCCGTGCCGTTGGTGTTCTCCAGTGTACTGGTTCCGGCAAGGGTCAGCGTCACCTGGGAATTGCCCAGGATGGAGAGGGGCGGCAGGTTTATCGTATCGTGGGAGATGTTGACCGTGTCGAGGGTGAGCGGCAGGTTTTCGACAGCGTTCACCACAACGATGCTCTTGACCAGCACTATTTTGGCACCGTTGCCGTAGCTGGTATCCGTATTCTGCCACACGCGGAAGGTCACGCCGTCGGCGTTTGTATTGAAGGTCAGCACGTTGGAGGCATAGCTATACCCGATGTGCCAGGGCGTAGTCAGTGAGCCGTCGCTGTCGCAGATGTCGATGTTGATGACATTGCTCAGCTTGACCGGCAGCGGGTTGGTGGGCGCGTAGGACTGCACCACCGATGGGATGAGCGGGCTGTTGGTCGCGGCGATCACAACGTCGCCCAGCTTGGTTGCGCTGTAGTGGATGTAAGCGTCGATGACTTCGGTTTTGCTCGTCGCCGAGCCGGTGGTGTAGGCGAAAGAGCGGTAGTTCGCCGGCAGCGTGAAGTAGCCGGTGCCGGCCCAACGGGACGGAGACGGGAAACGCTGGAAGTCGGTCTCGTTGCCGGCGTTGATCGTTTCGACGAACCGGGCGTTCATAAAGTAGTTGTCGACAGCCTGTGTCGTCTGGATGGCATAACCGGTCTGGGAGTATGCGACCAGGCTGGACGTGACGGCGATGGAAAGCGCCGAGCCCGTCGTGGCGTCGGCTCCGCCGCCGACACCCGCCGCGCTGACCGTGCCCCCCGTGCCGCCCGTGGCGGTGAGATGCCCCTGGCCGATGAGGGCGACCGTGCCGCCCGCGGCGGTGCCGCTGCCGCCGACACCCGCGCCGTTGGTTCCGCCTTTGGCGTTGATGGTGGTGATAGTGGCGCCGGTGCCGATGGTGATGCTGCCAGCCGCGGTGCCGCCGCCGCCGCCGATGCCCGCGCTGTTGCCGCCGCCGGTGACGTTCAGGGAACTACCTAAGCCGTCGCTGGGGGAGTTGACGAGGAGAGTGGCGCCCGAGGGCACCGAGATACCGGCGTTGTTGCCGGAGCCGGTGGCGGTGCTCGTCAGCGTATTGCTCGAGATGAGGGTCAGCGTCACCTGGGACCCGGAGGGAATGGAGAAGGGGGGTTCGTTGTTCGCGGCGGTGGAAATT
>JAITQI010000082.1 GCA_031289065.1 Oscillospiraceae bacterium | reverse complement strand
CGAAGAAACGGAAGCCCGCCTCAGACGCAATTCAGCGTCACGGTGAGCAGGATGAACAGAATGGCCACCCATTTGGTCATCCGGGCCAGCTTGGCATCCCAAGTACGGGCCTTGTTTTTGGCCAGGAAGGTGTCCGCCGCGCCGGCAATCGCGCCGGACAGCCCGGAGCGTTTCCCCGACTGCAACAGCACCACGCCGATAAGAAACAGCGAAGCCATAAGCTGCACAATAGCGACAATCAACTTAAAGGTTTCCATATCTGTAATCCTCCCTATGAAACACAAACATCGCTATGAAATTATAGCACATCCCACATCGGTTGGCAAGCCTTTTTTTCGCGGTTGGCAAAATTCCTGGGCGTCAGCGGCGGGCGGCCCGGCGGGCGATGCCGTCGGTGAAGAAATCCGCCATTTCATAGGCCTCCGCGGCGATGTCGTCATAGGTCTGTACGTCCAAGGGATAATTTTTGGCCTGACGGGCGGCCAGCTCCCGGATGGTCAAATCCAGATGGCGGTAGAGCATGGCCTCCAAATCGCGCTCGTCGTACAGCGGTTCGATGGCCTTGAAGCCCTGAGCCATTTCGCTGGCGTTTTCGTACCAGCGGCGCTTGTCTTCGGCGGTTTCGGCGGCCTTTTGCGCCGCCGCGTCGGTGAACAGGGCTTTGCCGATGTCCAGATGCTCGGCGATCAGGCGAGCCACCTGGTCTCCCGCCGGTTTGCCGTAGTATTGCGCGAACAGCGCGCCCAAATCGGCGGGGTTTTGCGTCAGCCGCTGGGTGACGGCGTCCTCGCCGCCCAGCCCGTCCACGATGGTCAGGATGAGCATGCGGGTCCACATGACATGCTCCTGCCACAGGCGGCGCATCTCGTCGGAAAGGGCGTTGGCCGCCGTCGGCGGGGCGGACAGGGGCATGGGGAGGGCCGCGCCGCCCCCATAAGCGGGGCCGGGGCAGACGGTGACGCGCTGGCCGATGCGCAGGTTGTAGGGCGCGGCGTCGGGGTTTTCCGCCAGGAGGGAGGGAACGGTGGTCTGATAGGTCCGCGCCAGCTTGTACAGGCTGTCGCCCGGGACAATCACATGGCTGAGTTTGGGTTGAGTGGTCATGGGGCACCTCGGATCGGAAGATTTTTCTGGGGGTTCCATTCTATGAAAAATATCCGGCCCGGTGTGCGGGGAGAAGACAGAAATGAGAGGACAGAGGACAGAATTTTCTATATTCCTCTGCGCGCTGACCGCTGGTGGTTACAGGCGCAGGGCGGTCAGGTTGCTGGGCGGGGATTCGGGGGGCGGCAGCGCGCCGTGGGCCAGCGCCGCCCGGAGCACCTCCGTGAGCCGCCGTGTCCCGGGGGCGAGCAGGGTTTCCACCAGGTGGAGCCGGATGAGCCCCTCCGCCATGCTCAGCCGCCGACAGGCCGCCGCGCCGCCGGAAAAGGGCCCGGCGGACGGCAGACCGGCGGACAGCGCCGCCTCGGTTAAGGGCATATAAAAGGCGCTCCAGTGCCACGCCGCCGCCGCCCATATGTCCGCCACCGAGGCGTCGGCCCGGGACAGGGCGCACAGGCAGGCGTAGACCCCGGGGAACCACAGGTTGGCCATCCGGGCGTCGGCCTGGGGCGGCAGCCAGGCCGTATCCACCTCGTGCAACGCGAAGGCGGCCTTGACGCCCCGCCAAGCGTCCCGCCCCTCGCAACAGAACACGTCGGCCCGGGGATTGGTCAGGGACGCGCCCCAGGCGAAGGCCCAGGCCTCGGGGATTTCGCTCCCCGGCGCCGTGGTCAGCACGGCGGCCCGGTCGGTTTTGGTCAGCGTCCCGGCCAGCGCCCCGGCCAGCAGGGCCGCCTCCCAAGGCTGGCCCCAACAGGTGGACAGGCGGCGATCCGGGTGATGCTCGGGGCTCATGTGGACGACCGCCGCGTCGGGCAGCATCAGTCCGGCCCGCCAGGCCAGCCGTCCGTGGCCGGGAGCGGGGGCAAAGAGAAAATGCGGTTCCTCCGCCAGCAGCTCCTCGAAGACGGGCCAGGCGGTGTCGTCCGGCGGGAGGCCCGTCCGGATGTGAAGGGAGAGTTCCGGCCAGCGCAGAGCGAGCCGCCGCAGGGCGATACCGTGGGCCCGGGCGGTGGCGTCCTCCTCCGGCCCGGCGGCCAGCGCGGCGGCAAGAACAAGGGGGCGCGGCTTGAGCCCCAGCAAACCGGGCGCGAGGGCGGCGCGATGCTCTTCCTCGCTCACACCCTCCGCCGCCGGAGCCGACGCAAACCGCCACTGCCGGGCGCAGGCGGTCAGCCGCTCCCGCAGCGCCGCCGCCGGGGGTATATCGCCCGCCAACCCGAAAATCTCAATGTAACTGTAAAACGCGTCCCCGGTGGTCATGGGGAGGGCGGTAAAGCCCCGGGCGTGATAGGCCTGGCGGAAACGGGCAAAGCGGCTGGTCAGAAGATGTTCCTCCGGCGCGTCCGGCTCCACCAGCCGCGCCTCCTCGGCAAACAGGGCGGTCAGCCGCCCCGGCGCGGAAAACCACATGTGCGTGACCGGCAAACGGCGGTCGTGCTGGTAATACTCGTACAGCACGGCCACATCGCTGTCCTGCTCCTCCCAGGCCGGCAGGATCCGGGTGATCTCGGCGGACACCCCGTAGGCCTCGCAGCTTTTGAGGACACTGACCCGCTTGTGCCCCTCCATGACATAGTAATAGCCCAGATATTCGCACACCTGGATCGCGTCCCGCAGGCCCTCCTCGTGATGGGCCCGGCAGACGGACATCCATTTCGCGGCCAGCTCGCTGTCCGCCTTGAGCAGCGGCATGAAGTTGCCCGCGAAGGCCGGACTGCGCCCTGGCAGGCAGGTGCCCACCACCTTTTTCAGGGGAACGTCGAACACGCCCAGCACGTATTCCCCGGCGGTGCGCCGCCCGGCCAGACGTTCCGAGAGAACGGGCAGATGCCGCGCTTCCTCCGGCCCGTCGGCCACATAGCGCCGCGCCTGCCGATAGGCGGCCTGATACAGTTCCTCGTAAGTTGACATAGCACTTCCTCAAAAAAGACGTTTCTCCGGTTTGGGATAGGGGTATCCCCGCCGACCCGGCGGATTCTCACCTCTTAGATATACCCCTCCCGGGCCGGATTGTCAAGACAAAGAAACGCCGTCCCGCCTTCGGGGCCTCCATTCCGCCGCTTACCCCCCTGCCCCTCACCAACAAAAGCGCAAATTCACGGCCATACCCCTTGACAAACAATACTATGTATCATATAATATTACGCGAGGGAGGTGTTCAATTTGGACGTACAGCTCAAACGGGGGCTGTTGGACGCCTGTGTGTTGCGCCTGCTGGAAACAGGCGAATCTTACGGCTATAAAATCACCCAGGACATGTCCGGGATTGTCAAGCTGTCGGAGTCCACGCTGTACCCCGTCCTGCGGCGGATGGAGCAGCAGGGCTGCCTGCGCACACGGCAGCAGGCGTATGGCGGGCGGCTGCGCAAATACTACGCGATCACCAACGCGGGGGCGGCGCGCCTTGCGCAATTCCAGCAAGAGTGGTGTGATGTGCAGAAGATTGTCAATTTTGCAATGAAAAGGGAGGAAAGCGTATGACAAAGGATGAATTTTTCGCGGAACTGGCGTCGCATCTGCGCGGACTGCCCGAGGCGGAGGTCGCCGAAGCCCGGGCGTATTACGAGGAGTATTTCAGCGACGCCCTGGAATCCGGCCAAACTGAGGCCGAGATATGCGCCCAATTGGAGCCTCCCGCCCAAATCGCCGCCCGCATCCGCGCGGACTTGGGCGGCGGGCCGGACGGCGGGGACGCCGAAAACGTGGAAACGTCAGGCGATCCGCGGTACGTCGAGTTGGACATCACCGGCGCGCGCCGCATTTCCCTGGGGATCATCACCCGGGATATTGAAATCGTCCGGGGCGGCTCCCGGGCGGCGATGACCCTGTACACCTGCGTCAAAGACGAATTTTCGGCGCTGCGGTTCGCGGACGGGCTGGTGAAGGTGCGCGTGGACAAACGCTGGTCCGGTCGGCATGGCCGCGCCTACACAAGGGCCGTCAACCGGATGAGCCCGGAACAGCGGCGGCTTTTGATCATGCTGCCCGACGGCGCGGAGCTGGACGACGTGAGCGTCAGCACGGTGAGCGGAACGCTGACCCTGCGCGGGCTCGGCGTGAAAGAATTTCACGGCAACACGGTCAGCACCCGTGTCGCCGTCTCGGGCTGTACCTTCGCCCGATTCCTTCTCAACGGCGTGAGCGGAGACGTTGACATGGGGGACTGCGCGGTGGAAACGCTGACACAGCACGTGATCAGCGGCAACCTGCGCTACAGGGGGACGATCGGCCGTTCCCTGACGCTGGACGCGGTGAGCGGGACGTTGATCCTCACCTTGCCGGGGGCGCTGCCGCAATATACCTTCCGGCTGAGCAGCGTGTCCGGGCATATCCTCCTGGACGGAGGGCAGCGATATCGCGGCGGCGTGGGCAGCGGCCCCGTTCTCATCCAGGCTGCAACCGTCTCGGGCGATATGCATGTCTCCCTGGGCGGCGGGGCATAGAACGCACAAAAACAGGCGGGGCCTTACGGCCCCGCCTGTTTTAATTATATCACCCCAGCGCACCGCAACCAGTCCCCGGCCAGAAGACCGTGACCGGCGTCGGTGGGGTGTACGCCGTCGGCGGCGATGTCCGACGGGGCGAGCCCGGCGGCGAGATACCCCGCCAGCAGTCCGTCGGCGGGCAGATAGGCGTCGGCGAAGGCGGCGGCCAACCGGCGCACGGCGTGGATTTTGGGATCCAGGTCTTCCCGCCACCGCAGCCGGTCGGGGGGGACGGGCAGCACAAAGGGCTCGATGAGAAGCAGCCGGACGCGGGGCATGTCCCGGCGAATCCGGGTCAGCAGGGTGCGATAGGTCGCCTCAAACGCCTCGGGGGCGGTGGGGTCGTTGTTGTCATAGCGCCGCCAGGTGTCGTTGATCCCGATGAGGATGGACAGCACATCCGGGGCCGGAGCGAGGAAATCGGCCTCATACCGCGCCAGCAGGTCGCCCACGCGGTTGCCGGATATGCCCCGGTTGAGAAAGACCGCGCCGGAACCCGGGAACAGGGCGTTGTATACGGCGGCCACCCGGGCCGGATACCCGCCGCCCAACCCATACGGGTCGCTCCGGTCGCGCCCCCGGTCGGTGACCGAATCCCCTTGGAACAAAACGGTTTTGCCCTTGAATACATTGCCCACGCGCAAGCCCCCTTTTTGTCCATCATACCAGCCCCGCGCCCCCCTTGTCAAGCGCCGGGGGCATAGAGGCAGCCACCCCGTCTGCCCGCTGTCACCGCAGCTCGGCCGCCCGGGTGACGCCCACAAAGATATCCGAAATGCGGTACCAGGTGGCCTTGCCCACAATGCCGTCCGAGGAGAGCTTGAAAATCCGCTGGAAGGTCTCCACGGCGGTGCGGGTCTGGGTGCCGTACACCCCGTCCACCGGGACTTTTTTGATGGCCGGATAGTGGTCGGAAATGGCGTTGAGCTGTTGTTGGATCGTGCGCACCGCCTGCCCCCGGCTGCCCTCCCGCAGGGCGGCCCCGGCATACGAGGAGGGCACGCCGGCCACACGGTCGGCCTGGGTGAGATAGACCTCGCTGCCATAGAAGCGGCGGAGAATGTCGATGGCGTCGTACCCCTGATCGGCCAGGTCTTTGGAGCCCCATTGGGTCATCCAGTTCGGGCAGCTCACCCGTCGTCCGTCGCAGTATTGCGTCAGCAGCGGCTGGCGGATATTGGGCCGGGTGATATAGGTGTTGAAAATATCGTCCACCACGGCGGAAATCTCGGCGAAAATGGTGCGCCCGTAAGTGAAGGCGTGGTCATAGGCGGTGGAGCTGGTGATGGTAAAATTGTATCCCTTGGCCCGGTACCATTCGGTGTAAACCCTGTTGAGGGTGAAGGAGATGATGGCCAGGACATTGGCGATGATGGCCTGTTCGGGCCAGGTGGCGTAAATTTCGCAGCTGGCCACGTTTTTGATGTAATCTTTGTAGGGAATCCAGTAGTTGGGAGCGGAGGTGTTGGCCAGGGTCCCCGCGTGTACCACGATAAATTCGGGGATGACCGGTTCGGGCAGGACGACAAACCCGGTGCTTTCGGGCAGGGGCTTTACCTCGTCCTCCGGAATTTTCTCCGGATAGGTACCGAACAGCACCGGGGGCTCCACCGAAATGAGCTCCTCCTCGTCGGAGTTTCCGGCGGGCAGAACGACGTTCTGATAGGCCGTCACATGGGGGAAGACCTGCGCCCCCCGCACCAGAACCGGCTCGTACCCGGCCAGGGACACGCTCACGTCATACTCGCCGTAAGGCTGCGGCTG
>JAITQI010000188.1 GCA_031289065.1 Oscillospiraceae bacterium | reverse complement strand
CCTCGGGCATACCGGAAACCACGCCGTCCTCCGCCCCTGCCGCGACGCCCGCGGCAACCCCCACAACCGCGCCCACAGCGACACCCGCCCCCGCGCCGTCGGCCACCCCCGAACCCACGCCCACCCCCGGCGGGGTCTCAGAAACGACGCTGGAAACCCTGCAAAAAATCCTAACCGGAACCAACGGCCTGCTCACCGACCAAACCAAGCTGCCCATGTCCTTTGAAGACGCGGTCTCCGCCGATATCAGCCAGGGGATGCTGGGCCTGACGGCCTCGGAATTCGGGCAGTACGTAACCGAGGCCTACACCTCCACCGCCGCCTTCGGGTCGATTGCCCACGAGGTCGCGCTGATCCGCTGCAAGGACGCCGCCGCCGCCGTCGAGGTCAAAAAGCTGGTGGCGTCTGGGTTCAACTCCCTGAAGTGGATT
Organism: Oscillospiraceae bacterium; assembly: GCA_031289065.1. Classification (GTDB taxonomy): domain Bacteria; phylum Bacillota; class Clostridia; order Oscillospirales; family UBA929; genus JAIRTA01. Next base: position 3,647 of record JAITQI010000188.1, on the reverse strand, counting down.
TGCGTGTTCCCCAGGCAGAGCTTCGTGGTGGAGTCCGGCTCCTATGTCCTGCTGGGCGCCGTGACCAACGAGGCCGCCGCCGCGCTCCAGTCCAGCTTCTCCTCGGCCCTGGGCGGCAGCGGCACCCCCAACGTATTTTACACCGCCCTCGAGTAACCCACCCCTTGCGACCCGGTACCCAACCACACGCCGAACAATGATTACATATTCATCGTCCGGACGGCGCGGGGCCTGACCCCGCGTTATCCGGACGCAGAGGAGGCGGGGCCCTGTGTTGTTCTCCAGCGTTCCGTTTTTGTACTATTTCTTGCCTGCTGTTCTGATTCTCTATTTCCTGGCCCCCATGCGCGGCGGGTCGCCCCGTTGGCGCAACTGGGTGCTGCTGCTGGCCAGCCTGCTGTTTTACGCCTTCGGGGAACCGGTGTACGTCCTACTGATGATCGGGCAGATCCTCTCGGGCTGGGGCTTCGGACTGCTCATCGAGCGCTGGCGGGGCAAACCGGCCGCCCGCTGGGCGCTGATCGGCTCCCTGGTCGTCGGCCTCGGCGGGCTGATGTTCTTCAAGTACACCGACTTTTTCCTGGCGAACATCAGCGCCCTCGGCCTGTCCGTCGGGGCCTTGGGGCTGATCATGCCCATCGGCATCAGCTTTTACACCTTCCAGATTCTCAGCTATGACATCGACCTCTACCGCGGCAGAACCGCCGTCCAGCGCAATCCGGCCACCTTCGCCACCTACGTCTCCCTCTTCCCCCAACTGATCGCCGGGCCCATCGTGCGCTACGCCGACGTGGCCGCCGAACTGGAGCACCGCCGCCATTCCGTGGAGGACGTCGCGGCGGGCGCCCGGCGGCTGGTCATCGGCCTGGGCAAACAGGTGCTTGTGGCCAACGTTTTGGGGGAACTGGTCAACCTGTGCCGGGACGGGGACGGCAGCGTCCTGTCCGCCTGGCTGTACATCGTGGCCTACGCCCTGCACATCTACTTTGACTTCTCCGGTTACAGCGACATGGCCATCGGCATGGGGCGCATGTTCGGCTTCCGTTTCCTGGAAAACTTCAACTATCCCTACGTCGCCAAAAGCGTCACCGAGTTTTGGCGGCGCTGGCACATCTCCCTGTCCTCCTGGTTTCGGGATTACGTGTATATCCCCCTGGGGGGCAACCGGGTCGGGCCGGGCCGGCATATTTTTAACATCCTGGTCGTCTGGTTTTTGACCGGCTTCTGGCACGGCGCGGGCTGGAACTTCATCGCCTGGGGCCTCTACTTCGCCGCGCTGCTGCTGTTGGAAAAGTTCCTGCTGGGCGGCCTGCTGGCGAAACTGCCCAGCGGCGTCTCCCGCCTGTATTTGGTGCTGTGCGTCCTGCTGGGTTGGATTTTCTTCGACGCCACCAGCATGGGCCAGGCGACGGCCCACTTGGGCCTGCTGTTCGGAAACGGCGGCGGCGGCCTTGTCGGGCCGGACGCCCTCTATTACTTGCGCAGCTATCTGACGCCCCTGCTCATCGCCGCCGTGGGCTGCACGCCCCTGCCCAAAACGCTGGCCGCCCGGCTGGCCGGAAAGGCGGCCGGCCGACGGGCGCTCACCGTGTTGGAACCCCTGTTCGTGGCCGTACTGCTCCTGCTCATCACGGCCTATTTGGTGGATGGCTCCTTCAACCCCTTTATCTATTTCCGATTCTAATGTGAGAGGAGGCGCGGTATGAACGAAACAAAAGCCCCCGCCCAGGCGGACAAAGTCTCCCTGCGGGCCCTTCTGACCCTGGCGGTTTTTGCGCTGGCCCTGGGCGGGTTCTTCCTGCTCAACCTCATTGTGCCCCCGCCGGAGGTGCTCGAAAGCGAACGCCGCCTGCCCGCCACCCTGCCCCCCCTGTCGGCGGAAACGCTTCTCTCGGGCGAGTATATGCAAAAATTCGAAGACTACGCCAACGACCGCTTTGTCTTCCGGGACGCCCTGCGCACCGTGCGCACCGTAGCCGTGCTGGACGTCTTCCTGCAAACCGACAAGTCGGGGCTGTACATCGGCCAGGCGGGCGCGGGCCAATTTGAGAAGATCAACCGGATCTCCCTGGGTCAGTCGGTTGAAAAAATCAACCTCCTGGCGGGCGGGCTGGAGGGCCTCAACCTCTATGTCTCCTTCGTGCCCGACAAGAGCGTCTACGCCGGGCGGCCGCTACCCGGCTTCGACCCGGCGGAGGCCCGTCAAACCATCACCCAGGCTCTGCCGAACCTCACCTTTGTGGATCTGACCGACGCCCTGTCCGCCGAGGATTTCTATTTTACCGACCTGCACTGGGATCAGGCCCGGCTGGGGGGCGTATTGGACGCCCTGGGCCGTTCCATGGGGTTCCCGGGGGGAATGGACCTGGCGTTTACCCCCTATGTCCCGGGCGACTTCCAAGGGGTGTACACCGGCCAGATCGCCCTGCCCCTTCCCCCCGACGCCATGACGGTGATGACCGGCGGCCCGCTGGACGGGGTGAGGGTGACCTACCTCAACGACCGCACCGGCCAGATGGAGGACGGCCCCTTGTACGATTTTGACGCCTTCCAGGGCCGCGACCCCTATGACCTGTTCCTCCGGGGGGTTCAGCCGCTGATCGTGCTGGAAAACCCGGCGGCGGGCACCGGACGGGAACTCTACCTGTTCCGGGACTCCTTCTCCTCCAGCCTGGCGCCCCTGCTGACGCCCTATTACGACAAAATCACCCTCATCGACCTGCGCTATATGGACAGCCGCATCCTGCCCGCCCTGGTGACCTTCACGCCGGGGTCGGACGTGCTGTTTTTGTACAGCTCCCAAATTCTCAACCACGCCGAGGTACTGCTGGTGAAGTAGACGGCGCGTTTTGCGATTTGCGGACAAAACCGCCTCCCGGCAGGCTTGACAGGCCCGCCGGGAGGCGGTACAATATATAGAATATCCCCCCGGGGAAACGCGGGGGGAAAACAGGAAAGAAGGACTATGATATGGTCAATTTGGACGCTGCCGCCAAATTCGTCAAAACCGGGCTCACCTTCGACGACGTGCTGCTTTTGCCCGACCATTCCGAAACCCTTCCCAAGGACGTGGATCTGGCCACCCGCCTGACCAAAACCGTCGCCCTCAACATGCCCCTGCTGAGCGCCGCTATGGACACGGTCACCGAAGCGCGCATGGCCATCGCGGTGGCCCGGGAGGGCGGCGTCGGCGTCATACATAAGAACATGACGATCGAACGCCAAGCCGAAGAGGTGGACCGGGTCAAACGCTCGGAAAACGGAGTCATCTCCGACCCCTTCTTCCTGTCCCCCTTCCACCTCCTCCGGGACGCCGACGAGCTCATGGGCAAATTCCGCATTTCCGGGGTGCCCATCTGCGAAAACGGCGTCCTGGTCGGCATCATCACCAACCGCGACCTGAAGTTTGAGGAGGATCTCTCCCGGAAAATCGCCGACGTGATGACCCGGGACAGGCTGATCACCGCCCCGGTGGGCACCACCCTCCACCAGGCCAAGGAAATCCTCCGCGCCTATAAGATTGAAAAACTGCCCCTCGTGGACGAACATTTCGCCCTCAAGGGGTTGATTACCATCAAGGACATCGAAAAGGCGGTCATGTACCCCAACTCCGCCCGGGACCCCAAGGGGCGTCTGCTGGCGGCGGC
>JAITQI010000184.1 GCA_031289065.1 Oscillospiraceae bacterium | reverse complement strand
AAAGAGCCCCGCGCCGTTGCGGGCCGGGCGGACGTTTACCGCGAACACATCCCCCGTCACCACCGCCGCCCCCGGATGATCGGACAGCGCTCCCATGGGCAGAACCGCCCCCTTGGGGGGACGGCCCCAGATCAGCTTGCCTTCGGCGGGTTTACCGGCGGCGGCGCTCCGGGGCGCGGGCGGCGCGCCCACCGTAGCCAACCCCACATGGCGCAGTTCATAGTGGACGGCCAACTGCCGCCGCAGGCGCAGCAACATCGTGTCGTCCACCACCCCCCCGGGGTCGAGCAAATCCACCCGTATGACCCGCTGTGCGCGGTCAACCGACACATGCTTGACCCGCACCCGGGACAAAGCCGCCCGGTCGGATTCCTCCGCCGGGCAGTCGGAAAAGAAACTTTGAAAATCAGGATAATCGGACATGAGCACATCCCTCGCGGCGTCATTGTTGTAAAATAGGGCAAGTCAAATCAAACGGATCGCGGGCCCCCGTGGGGCGAATCACTCAGGAGTCGGCGGCCAGCGCTTCCACCAGCCGCACCAATTCGTCCGCGATGCGCGCCTGAGGCACCTTGCCCACAATCGCCCCCCGGCAAAACAGCAGCCCCTCGCCGTCCCCTCCGGCCACACCCGCGTCGGCGTGGCGGGCCTCCCCGGGGCCGTTGACGGCGCAGCCCATGACGGCCACGGTCAGCGGTTTCTCCACCCCGGCCAGGCGGCGTTCCACCTCGGCGGCCAGCGCGGGCAAATCCACCCGGCAGCGGCCGCAGGTGGGGCAGGAGATCAGGTTCACGCCCTTCTGGCGCAATCCGGCGCCCTTCAAAATCGCGAGGCCCGCCCGAACCTCCTCGACGGGATCGGCGGTCAGAGAAACCCGCAGCGTGTCCCCCAACCCGTCCAGCAGCAAGGCCCCCAAGCCCACGGCGGATTTGACAATCCCGTGATAGGCGGTACCGGCCTCGGTGACGCCGATGTGCAGCGGCAGATCGGACTGCGCGGCGAACACCCGGCAGGCGGCCACGGTCAAAGCCGCGTCGGAGGCCTTCAGGGCCACGCAAATGTCCTCGAAGTCAAAGGTATGCAGCAGCGCGACCTGGGCCAGCGCCGCCTCGGCCATGCCCGCGGCGGTCACACCGCCGTGCTTGGCCAGCGTCTCCCGGGGCAGGGAGCCGCCGTTGACCCCCACCCGAATGGGAAGCCCCGCCGCCCGGCAGGCGTCCGCCACGGCCCGCACCCGTTCCGGCGCGCCGATGTTGCCGGGGTTGATCCGAATCTTAGCCGCCCCGGCCGCCACCGCGTCCAGCGCCAGCCGGTAGTCAAAGTGGATGTCGGCCACGACCGGCAGGGGAGAGGCCGCGCAAATCGCCGCCAGGGGTTTGACGCAGTCGGCGTCCGGCAGGGCCACCCGGACGATCTCGCATCCGGCGGCCCGCAGGCGCTCGATCTGGGCCAGCGTGGCCGCGGCGTCCCGGGTGTCGGTGTTGGCCATCGACTGCACCGATACCGGCGCGCCGCCGCCCACCGCCACCGGGCCGACGTGAATCCGGCGGGTCTTCTCCCGGGCGGCCATCAGGCGCCGATGCCCCCGCCGGTGATCCAGCGAATGATGTCGTTGAAGAAAATGAAAATCATAAACGCGAACAGCAGCACCATCCCGCCTGCGTGGACATAGCCCTCGTACTTGGGGTTGAGCCGCTTGCGGCGGACGCCCTCGACGGCCAGAAACAGCAGACGGCTGCCGTCCAGCCCCGGAATGGGCAGCATGTTCATCACCGCCAGGTTGATGGCGATCAGCGCGGCGAAGCTCAGAATGCTCATGACCTTTTCCGCCGCGCTGGCGTTGGGGGCCTGCACCTGGCTGTCCACCAAATTGGCCATGCCCACCGGCCCCATCAGGTCGGTCACCTTGGCCCGCCCGCCGAACAGCTCGCCCAGACTGACCCAAACCAACCGCACGTTGTCGATGGAATCGTACCAGGCGTTGGCGATCCGGCTGCCCAGCGTGGCCGGTTCCAATTGGTTCATGCCGATGCCTAAATAGGTGTTTTCGCTGTCGTCGAAATGGGTTTTTGCCACGCCCGGTAAGGTGATCCGCTGGCCGTCCCGTTCCACGACGATGTCATAGGGCCCTTCGGCCCGCAGGGAGGAAAAAAGCCTCACGTCGTAGTAGTTATAAATGGCGTGCCCGCCGATGCGCAGGACACGGTCCCCGGTCTGAAAGAGCTGCGTCCACTCGGCGTCCACAGAATCGGTTCGCACCGAGGTCACCACAGGCTCGACAAAGGCGGTTGTGTTTGCGTGATAGGTCAGGTTCAGCCCCAGCAGGATCAAAAACCCCAGCAGGAAGTTCATCACTGACCCGGCGGCCAGCACCAGCGCCCGGCGGCGGCGCTTGGCGTTGGGAAAGGCGTGGGGATCGTCCGGGTTGGCCTCCTCGTCCTCGCCCATGCTGCAAAACCCGCCGATGGGCAGGGCGCGAATGGAGTACAGCGTCTCGCCCTTTTGCTTCTTCCACAGCTTGGGCCCCATGCCGATAGCAAACTCGGTCACCCGGATGCCCGACAGTTTCGCCGTGATGAAATGCCCGAACTCGTGCACCGTGACCAGCACGCCCAGGATGAGCAGGAAAATGAGAATAGATACGACGATCAAAATGACAACCCCTTTTCAGACGTTAGGTAATCGAAGTCAGAGCTCGCTGACAGCCCGCCGCGCCGCCCGATCCGCCTCATAAACGGCTTCCAGCGTCGCCTCCTCCGAGACGGGGACGGCGGCCAGCGCCCGCCCCACCCGGTCGGCGATGTCCAAAAACCCGATCTCGCCCCGCAGGAACATCGCCCCGGCCGCCTCCCCCGCGCCGTTAAAAACAGCGGGGGCGGTACCGCCCCGGGCCGCCGCCGCCCGAGCCAGGGCCAGGGCGGGGAAGGTCTCCTCGTCGGGGGCCTCGAAGGTGAGCGCCCCCAGCGCCGCCCAGTCCGGAACGGATACCGGCGAGGGCAGACGCTCCGGCCAGGTCAGCGCGTACTGGATGGGCAGGCGCATGTCGGGCGCGCCCAACTGGGCCAGGGTACTACCGTCCCGGAAGGTCACCATGGAGTGGATGACGCTCTGCCGGTGAACCACCACGTCGATCCGGGCAGCGGGCAATCCGAACAGGAACGAGGCCTCGATGCACTCCAACCCCTTGTTCATCAGCGTGGCCGAATCCAGCGTAATTTTGGGCCCCATGCGCCAGTTGGGATGCCGCAGGGCCATGTCCGGCGTGACGGCGGCCAGCCGGGCCCGATCCCACCCCCAAAAAGGTCCCCCCGAGGCGGTCAGCACCAGCCGCGCCAGAGCGTCCGGCGGCTGGCCTTGCAGACACTGGAAGATGGCCGAATGTTCCGAGTCCACCGGCAGAATCTCACAGCCCACCCGGCGCGCTTTCGCCATGACCAGCGCCCCGGCGCACACCAGCGCCTCTTTCCCGGCCAGGGCCACCCGCCGCCCGGCGGTCACCGCCGCCAGCGTGGGGGCCAGCCCGGCCAGACCGGTCGCCGCCGTCACCACCGTGTCGGCGGACGGATCGGCGGCCAAGGCGCACACCCCCTCCGGGCCGGAAAGCACCCGGACGGGCGTATCCGCCAGCCGGACGCGCAGGTCCCGGGCGGCCGCCTCGTCGAACAGGGCTACGGTGTGTACGCCGAAGCGGCGGGCCTGTTCCGCCAGCAATACACTATTGCGCCCGGCGGCCAAACATGCCACCCGCAAGCCCAAATGGGCGGCGACCTCCAGCGTCTGAAGGCCGATGGAGCCCGTGGAGCCGACGACCGAAAGTCCCCCGGTCACGGGCGCCACCCCAGCAGGGGCCACAAAAGCAGACACAGCTCCACCGTCGGCGCGGCGAACAGCAGGCTGTCAAACCGATCCAGCAGACCGCCGTGACCGGGCAGGAGTTTGCCGTAGTCCTTCAGGCCGCTCTCCCGCTTGATCAGGGAAAAGCTCAGGTCGCCCAGCTGGGATACCGCGCCCCCCAAGAGCGCGGTGGGCAGCAGCAGTGCAAAGGGCAGGTAGACCCCAAAACCGAGCCGAACAATCAGCCCGTACCCGGCGGCCAGGAGAACAGCCCCCAACAGGCCGCCCACCGAGCCCTCCGCCGTCTTCTTGGGGCTGAGTGCCGGGGCCAGCTTGTGCCGCCCGAAGAGTTTTCCGGCGTACAGGGCGAAAATGTCCGACCCGAAGGCGGCGACAAAGGGCAACAAAACCACAAACCGGCCCCCCGGCCCCCCGGCCACCCGCGTCAGAGAGGACAGTAGCAGCGGGATGACCAGCCCGGCAAACAGCGCCGCGCACACCTGGGCGAAGGAAATCCGCCCCCCGCTGACCACCGCCTCGGCAAACAGCAAAAGCACCAACGCGAACAGACCGGCAAAGCCCAGCGCCGCCGACCCGCCGAACCACATCCACAGCGGCGTGAGCCCGGCCACCGCGACGGCATACGCCGCCAGCCGCTTCGGGGCCTCCGGCGCGGCGGCCCGCACAAACTCCCAGGCCGCCCCCGCCGCCACCAGCGCAATCACGGCGGGCAGCGCCCAGGGCGGGGCGATATACAAAACAACAACCAACAGCGGCAGCAAAGCCACCGCCACAAGAATACGGGTCAGCATATTGACTTACCTCAAAGAAAGCAATGGCCCCTTACCCGGGCCCCCCGAGCCCGCCGTACCGCCGCTGTCGGCTCGCATAGGCCGCCAGGGCCGCGTCGAAGTCGGCGGGGGTAAAGTCGGGCCACAGGGTGTCGGTGAAGTAGAGCTCGGCGTAAGCCGCCTGCCACAGCAGGAAGCCGGATAGACGCCGCTCCCCGCCGGGGCGGATGAGCAGATCGAGCGGGGGTAGACCGGCGGTGTCCAGGGCGTCGGAAAAGCGCGCCTCGTCGATGTCCGCCGGGGTAAGCGCGCCCGTCTGGCACTGTTCGGTAAGCGAACGTGCGGCGCGCAGGATTTCGTCCCGCCCGCCGTAATTGAAGGCCACGCTGACCGTCATGCCCTCCACCTGCCGGGAGATGCTGTCGGTCTCCTCGGTCAGCCGCCGCAGGGCGGGGGGCATGGCGTCCAAGTCCCCCAGAAAGCGCAGACGAATGCCCTCCCGCGCCATGCTGTCGATGGCCTCCCGGAGGTACTTGCGCAACAGAGCCAAGATGCCCCGCACCTCGGCCGCCGGCCGCCGCCAGTTTTCGGTGGAAAAGGCGTAGACCGTCAGGGCCTCGAGGCCGCGGTGCTTGGCGTGGGTGGCGATGGCGCGGAAGGTCTCGCTGCCCGCGATATGCCCCGCCCGTCGGGGCTGCCCCCGCCCCTCGGCCCACCGCCCGTTGCCGTCCATAATGACGGCCACATGGCGGGGCAGATTTTCGGGTCTCGCCGCGAGGGGGGCGGAATCGTTTCCCGTCAAACTTCCATGAGCTCCTTTTCTTTTTTGGCGACCAAGGCGTCGATTTCCTTGCAGTATTTGTCGGTCAGTTCCTGGAAATCCTTTTCGGCGTCCTTCAGGTCGTCTTCGGTGATTTCGGAGCGCTTTTTCTGGGCCTTATAGGCCTCCACGGCGTCCCGGCGGATGTTGCGCACGGCCACCTTGGCCTCCTCGGCGTATTTGTGCACCTGCCGGATGAGTTCCACCCGGCGCTCTTCTGTCAGCTGGGGAAAATTGAGGCGGATGACCTTGCCGTCGTTTTGCGGGTTGATGCCCAACTCGGAGGTCTGGATGGCCTTCTCGATGGCCTTGAGGGCGCCCCCGTCCCAAGGTTGGATGACCAGCGTGCGGGGCTCGGGGGTGGAGACGGAGGCGATTTGCCCTACAGGGGTTTGGGTGCCGTAATACTCCACCATCACCCGATCGAGCACGGCGGCGTTGGCCCGCCCGGCCCGCAGAGTGGAGAATTCCCGCCCCAGCACATCCAGGGTCTTTTCCATCCGTCCGGTGTATTCGGCATAGGCTTCTTTCATTTGCAGGTCTCCTTTCCGACGATCGTACCGATTTTATCTCCCATGACCACCCGGAAAATATTCTCGGGGTCTTTCAGGGCAAAAAGAATAACGGGGATATGGTTGTCCATGGACAGGGAAGCGGCGGTGCTGTCCATGACGGCCAGATGCCGCGAGAGAAGCTCGTCAAAGGTGATGGACTCGTATTTTTTGGCCTGAGGGTTTTTGGCGGGGTCGTCGTCATATACTCCATCGATGTTCTTGGCCAGCAGGATGATGTCCGCGTCGATCTCCACCGCCCGCAGGACGGCGGCCGTATCGGTGGAGAAGAAGGGGCTGCCCAAACCGCAGGCGAAAATGACCACCCGGCCCTTCTCCAAGTGCCGCACCGCCCGCAGGCGCACATAGGGCTCCGCGATGGCCCGCATCTCCAGCGCCGTCTGCACCCGCACGTCCACCCCGGCCCGTTCCAGGGCGTCGGCCAGGGCCAGGGCGTTGATGACGGTGGCCAGCATCCCCATGTGGTCGGCCCGGGTTCGGTCCATGCGCCCGAAACCGTCCTTGGCCCCCCGCCAGAAGTTGCCGCCCCCCACGACGATGCCCACCTGCACCCCCAGCGCGGCGCACCGCCGCACCACGCCGCACACCGCGGACACCACGTCGAAGTTCAGTCCGTTCTTTTTGTCTCCCGCCAAAGCCTCGCCGCTGATCTTGAGAAGCACGCGCTTGTATACCGGCTCCGCCGCCATAGAGCCCCTCCTTACGCCACGCCCCGACGGAGCGCGGGTTGTTTTGTACCATTGTAATACAAAACGGCCCGGAAGGGAAGCCCCAACTTTCAGAAGAGAGAGGAGGACGGAAAAATTTGGAGGCGGTGGCAACCTTCGGCTGCCGCCGCCTCCGCTTTTCCCTATCGCAGGACTTTGTCGCTTTCCTCCTCCTCGAACTGGCGGGTGTAGAGGGAATAGTAGTGCCCCCGGGCTCGGAGGAGCTCTTTGTGGGTGCCGCGCTCGATGATGTGCCCGTCGTCCACCACCAGGATCATGTCGGCCTCCCGGATGGTGGACAGCCGGTGGGCGATGACGAAGGAGGTGCGCCCGTGGAGCAGGTGACGGGTGGCCTGCTGGATGAGGGCCTCGGTCTCGGTGTCGATGCTGGAGGTGGCCTCGTCGAGCACAAAGATGCGCGGGTCGGCCAGCACCGCCCGGGCGAAGGAAATCAGCTGCTTTTCCCCGGTGGACAGCCGGTCGCCCCCCTCGCCCACGGCGGCGTCCAGCCCCTCGGGCAGCTTTTGAATGACCTGGTCGGCGTGGGCGATGCGGGCCGCCTCGGCCACCTCCTCGTCGGTGGCCTCCAGCCGCCCGTAACGGATGTTCTCCCGCACGCTGCCGGAAAACAGGTGGGGGCTTTGCAGCACATAACCCAAGTGGGAGTGGAGCCACAGTTGGCTCCGGGCCCGGGCGTCCCGCCCGTCGATGAGCACCGTGCCCTCGGTGGGCTCGAAAAAGCGGCACACGAGGTTGACCAGGGTGGACTTGCCCGCGCCGGTCTCCCCCACAATGGCCACGAAGCTCCCGGCGGGCACCGTCAGGTTGAAGTGCTCCAGCACGTTCTCAGAGCCGTCCGGGTAGCGGAAGGTGACGTCCCGAAATTCGATATCCCCCCGGATGGACTCCCAGTTTTCCGGCTTGGGGTGGAAGGCGTCGCCGTAGCGCTCGATGACCTCAGGTGTGTCGGTAATGTCCGGCTCCCTCTCCAGCAACATGGTCACCCGCTCGATGTTGGCCTGGGTGGACACGAATTCGGACAGAATCCGGGCGATCTGCTGGATGGGCTCGTAGATGCCCATGACGTAGTTGATGAAGGCGGCCAGCGTGCCCAGGGGAACCAGCAGCTTGAGCACCAGCCCGCCGCCGCTGGACAGCACCCAGGCGGTGGTGATCGAGCCGATGAACAGCAGCAGGGGCAGGAAGACCGAATTGTACCGGGCGGCCAGGGTGGTTTTCTTTTTCATCTGGGCGGTCAGGTCGGAAAAAGAGGCCAGCTGGCTGTCCTCAATGGCCAGCGTCTTGGTGGTGCGCGCCCCCGAGATGCCCTCGTTCATGGAACCCGTGAGGCTGGAGTTGAGGCGGCGCACCTGCCGGTTGATCCGCAGCAGGCGGGTCTGGAACCAGACGGTGACCACCGCGATGATGGGCACCGCCGCCCCAGCCAGCAGGGCCAGCCGCCAGTCCAGCGCGAACATGGCGGCGAACACGCCCAGCACATACAGCACCGACCAGGTGAGATCCACCACGCCCCAGGCCACCATGTCCCCGATGCGGCCGGTGTCCGACATGACACGGGCCAGCATATAGCCCACCGGAGTGTTGTTGTAGTAGGAAAAGGACAGGGTTTGCAGATGATTGAAGGTGGCGGCGCGCAGATCGCGCCCAATGTTGAACTCGATGCGCATGGCCAGCCGGACGAACAGGATGACACAAACCCCGCCCAGCGCGGCGGCGATCACCAGCACCGCGGCGAACAGCCACAGCCCGTCGGTGACGCCCGGTTCGATGAAATGATCAATGGCGTAACGCAAAAACAGCGGGAAGGCCACGTCCACCAGGGCGGCGACGGCCATCAGCAGGCCGACCTGTACCAGCCGACGCCGGTAGGGCTTCAGGAAGGGTAGCATCTTGGCCCAAATCTTGAGGGAAAAGGGCTTGTTATAGTCGTATTCCTCGTAGTAACTCATTGTGCGCTTTCCTCCTCCAGGCGGCCCTGCATGTCGAAAATGCGGCGGTAGGAACCGTTTAGGGCCAGCAGCTCCTCATGGGAGCCCATCTCCTCGATGCGCCCGTCCCGCAGAACCAGAATCTCGTCGGCCTGCATCAGGGTGCTCAGCCGGTGGGAGATGATAATCGTGGCCGCCGCCTTGGTGCGCCCCCGCAGGGCGCGGCGGATGCGGGCGTCGGTCTCGGTGTCCACCGCCGACAGGCTGTCGTCAAAAATCATGATGGGGGCTTCCCGCATGAGCATCCGGGCGATGGCCACCCGCTGGCGCTGGCCCCCCGACAGGGTGACCCCGCGCTCTCCAATGAGGGTCTCGTATCCGTTGGCGAACTCCTCCACCGACTCGTGAAGCGACGCCACCCGCGCCGCGCCGTGTACCGCTTCCGGTTCGGCGTCGGGGGTGGTCACGCTGATGTTCTCCCGAATGGTCTTGGAAAACAGGAAAGGTTCTTGCAGGACAAGGCCCACATGGTTTCGCAGCCAACCGCGTTTGATGTGCCGGATGTCCGTGCCGTCGATGGTGATCCGCCCCCCGTCCGCCGACAGGTCGTACAGGCGGCACAGCAGATGCACCAGGGAGGACTTGCCGCTGCCGGTGGCCCCCAGGATGGCCAGCGTCCGGCCCGGCCTGAGGGTGAAGGAGATGTCCTTGAGCACCGGGGGCTGGTCGCCGTAGGCGAAGGTCACATGCTCGAAGGCGATGTCCCCCTTGATGTCTGGCTCCAGGTCGTCGGGGGCGTCGGTCTCGGGGGCGGCGGACAGAATCTCCCGCACCCGCCCCAGGGCCACCCCCGCCTTGCTCATGTCGGACAGCAGCCGACCCAGGTTGCGCACCGGCCAAATGAGCAGGCCGATGTAAGAGTAGAAGGCCAAAAAGGTGCCCAGCGTGAGCGCCCCCGACTGACAGCGCAGGACGCCGACCACCACCACGACGCCGATCTGCACGCCGGTGATGACGTCGCCCAGACCCCAGAAGTTGCCCAGCAGGTTGGCCAGATGGCCGATTTGGGAGGCCCAAGCGTCGTTCTTCTCTTTGAAGCGCTTCACCTCAAAGCGTTCCCGCCCGAAGGCCCGCACCACCCGAACGCCGGTCAGGTTTTCCTGAGCGCAGGCCTGCAAGGCCCCCTCCGCCTCGTCGGCCTTCAAAAACCGCTTGGACACAGACTTGGAGAACCGCCAGGAGAAGGCGAAGATGACCGGCATCAGCGACAGCGCGGCCAAGGTCATCAGCGTATCCATCGGGAACATCAGCGACAGCGCGATGATCACCAACAGCACCGACCGGGCGATTTCCCCCAGCTGATTGGCCATGAAGTTTTTCAGCGTGTCCACGTCCGAAGTGCACCGCTGGATGATGTCCCCGGTTTGAATCTTCACATGCCACTCGTAGGGCAGCGTCTGAATGTGCCCGAACAGGGTGTTGCGCAGACGCTGGGAGATGTACTCGGCGCTCTCCGGGATGAAATAGCGCCGCCACAGGTTGGCCAGACCCTGACAAAGGCCGATGCCGATAAAGATCAGCGCCGGAATCCACAGCGCCGCCCGCAGACCGTCCCGCCCGCCCAGGGTGTTCACCAGCCCCAGGGCGAAGACGGGCAGGTCAAAGGGTTCCTCGCCGATGACCGAGTCCACCGTGGCCCGGATGACCTGCGGGTTGAGGAATTGAAACAGGACGGTCAGCGCCGTCAGCAGTACGGTCAGCGACAGCCGCCCATACCGGCCCCGGGCCAGCGCCAACAGCAGCGCCACCCGTCCCCGTGTCCAAGGAAGAGTCATAAAATACACACCCCACATCACCATTTTTGAAATCACGAAAAAAAGAACATACACAGCAAACAAGAAACAGCGCACCAATTGTCCATTGTCAACTGTCCATTGAAAAGTTCCCCAAAAAACAGAAAGACAAAAAAATCGCCCCCTTCGGCCTTGCGGTCAAAAGAGGCGTCACATTCTGGCAAGAGGCACGGACAAGGGATGCTTATCCGCGAAGAACCGGCCATGCGATACACTTTTGACGGCGGCGGCAGGACAAACTCGCGCTGCCAAACGGAGGCGCGACAAAAACAAGCCCGACGGCCAAAGAAACAGCGTTGCGGATCATAACGGCGTTACCCATGGTGGCTCTCCTTTCTGCGTTTTCACGCGGCGTTTTGTGGAACGAAATACAGTCTACCACAAAACCGGGGCAGCGTCAACAAATATTTTCCGGGCCGCGCCCAAAAGCACGGGGCGGGCCGTTTTGGGCCCGTCCCGTGCCGAACCGCCCCCACGATGTGCCCCCCTCGGCGACTTTTTGCGGGTTTTTTATGAGTTAGTGTCAACTTTAGGTTTACAGTGCGCCGCGTTTCGTGATAGAATACACTCTGGTACGGTTCGCCCCCTTTTCGGCCCGCCGAAAGCGGGATAAACCGCGAAAAAATACGCTACCAGGGAGGAAACATCGTCATGGCAAGAAAAAAGAAAACGATGGACGGAAACACGGCGGCGGCGCATGTGGCATACGCATTCACCGACGTGGCGGCCATCTACCCCATCACCCCCTCGTCGGTGATGGCGGAGCTGGCCGACAAATGGGCGGCATCCGGGCAGAAGAACGTCTTCGGCCAGCCCGTCCGGGTCATGGAAATGCAGTCGGAAGCCGGGGCCGCCGGCGCGGTGCACGGTTCGCTGGCCGCCGGCGCGCTGACCACAACCTTCACCGCGTCCCAGGGCCTGCTGCTCATGATCCCCAACATGTACAAGATCGCCGGTGAGCTGCTGCCCGGCGTCATCCACTGCTCGGCCCGGGCGCTGGCGTCCCACGCCCTGTCCATCTTCGGCGACCACTCCGACGTCATGGCCTGCCGTCAGACCGGCTTCGCCATGCTGGCCGCCACCAACCCCCAGGAGGTCATGGACCTGGGCGCGGTGGCCCATCTGGCCGCTCTCAAGGGCCGGGTGCCCTTCCTGCATTTCT